>JAGANP010000309.1 GCA_017624175.1 Lachnospiraceae bacterium
CCTTGTAAATATCTTTGTACGATCTCCAATTTCAATTCTGCTGAATACATCTTTTTTCCTGATGGCATGAAAAATCCCCTTTCATTAGACTTGTATTTTGTCTAACAAAAGGGGTTCACTTCAGGAGTTGACGGTTATTTTTGGTAGCATCTACTCAATCTAACGAATTCTCATAGTTCTGCACCGGATATTATTCGTCTTCAAATAGAGTCTCATTTATTTCCGGGAAATCCAGCAGCTCTGCAACGGTCATATCCAGGCCAATAGCCAGTTTGTGAAGTGTTTTTAACTTGGGATTTCTGGTCTTTCCGGACATGACATTTTCAACGGTCGACTGGGTAATTCCGGATAATGTGGCGAGTTTATTAACGGTAATATTCTTTTGATTACATAACTCTGTTAATCTTTTTATAATCGCTTCAGAATAGGTCATGGAGAATCTCCTTTTTTCTGTAATCAAAACCACATCACTATCTCTAATATCGTAATGGCTATTTCCCTTGCTCTGCTTCCCTATATTATGAATACGATTTATTACTAAACCTCCGCTGGACAAATAAATAAAACAAATTCATTATATACCAGCGATAGGGAAAAAACAAGGGATATTCCGCTTGCAGGAGAGTAACAAAGTTACAGTTCAGACATGCGCTTTCTGCTTGAACCTATTGTGTCATACAGCAGATAGAGATTTATATGATGTGGACTTATATAAGAAAATTCTTTTGGTGGGTCCACTTTTTTCTGTTTATTTCGTGAATTTTAGGTCCTGCAGCAGATAAAATGGACCTATATACGAAATCTGTTTTCCGAGGATCACTTTTGGGAGAAAAAGTGGACCATTTTGTGGATTATTTTCATATAGGGCCACTTCTGCCTTGTATACACGGAAAAAAGCAGTATTTAGTGGACTTAAACAGAGCAAAGAAAGATAGAGGTCCATTTTAAAAAAAAGTCCATGCCCAGAGTCTATTCTTGTGAGCAGAGGGTTGAACTGCAACGGAACAAAAGGTGGCGGAAATGCGGCTGCTGTGTTAAAATGGGAGCGGAGAACTTTTGCAGGATCCTACGGAACTTTAAATAACAAGGAGATAGGGTATAGATGAGCAGAATAAAGAGACTGCTCCTGCTGGGCGCAGCGGCTGCCATACTCGGCGGCTGCGGACAGCCCCAGGAAGCGGACAGGACGGTGGAGCTGCAGCAGGAAGAGACCGGCGGGACTGCCTAGGAGATGACGCCGGTGACCCGGGGAACCGTGCAGCAGCCTCTGGTGATAGACTGCAATTACCTACAGACTGTGGAGATGGATCTGTATTTTGCGGTAGACCAGGAAATGATCACCGATGTGTATGTGGAAAACGGGGACACGGTGGAGGAGGGCGATCTTCTGGCCAGCGTGGATGTGGAAAATATGGAGAAACAGATCGCAGAGCTGGAGCACCGGCTGGACAGGGCCAGGCTGAGCCTGCAGCAGCTGCAGGAGAACAAAGCCTTTGATCTGGAACAGGCAGAGATCCTGTTCAGCTATACCGCCATGACGGAGGGGGATAAGAAATCCCTGAAAGAGCAAAAAGAAAGTATCGAGAAATCCTATAAGAACAGCCTGGAGGACGCCGCTGATTCCGTGGAGCTGCTGGAGGCCCGGCTGGAGGCGGCCCGGGAGTACATGAAAAACGGCAGGCTGTATGCGCCCATGAGCGGCGTGGTCAGCTATGTGAAAACAGACCTGGAGGGAAGCACCACCGACAGCATGGAACGGGTGATCAGCCTTTATGATGCGGATTCGTGCATGTTTATTTCCCAAAATACAGAAGCCATCCCCTATGTGGATCCGGCAGAAGAATACACCATCGTCTGCGGGCTGGGCAATTCCCAGCGGGAATACACGGTGGCCCCCGCCAATACGGAGAGCTGGGGGGAGCAGATCTATTTCCGGCTTCTGGATGAGGAGTACGATCCCAATATTATCAAAAACGGAAAAATCAGTATCATCACGGATGAAGCGGAGGATGTGCTGTGCGTGGACAGGGCTGCCGTCCATACCTCCGGGGAAAAATACTATGTTTATCTGCTGGATGAAGAGGGCATCCGCAGAATGCAGTTTGTGGAAACGGGGCTCTGGGGAAGCGACCTGGTGGAGATTTGCAGCGGGCTGGAAGAGGGGGACTATGTGATTCGATAGGGGGCAGACAGGTTGTGTCACACGCTGCGGGGAGAGCGTGACCGCAGCTGGTATGCGAGGAAAACAGTCGTTCCCTTTTGGGGTATGCGGAGGAAGAGATAAAGGGCGAGTGCGAGGAGCTGTTTATGGGCAGATTAGGAGCTTGGAGAAAAAAGAGCATAGGGTTGCTGGCGGCGCTGCTTTCCCTGGGGATGTGCGGCTGCGGCGGGGATTCTCAGGCCGATCCAGCCGCAGCGGAGGTCAGGACACTGACGGTCAATCCCCTGCAGCAGGAACAGACGGTGCAGATCGGGTTGGGAGACGTGAATAAGCGGAATCTCTATGACGGCATTATCAGCCCCTATGTGGAGGAGCTGTGCTTCCCGGATGACGGGACTTTCCTGGAATACCGGGTGAAGCTGGGGGATACGGTGGAGAAAGGCGATACGCTGGCGGTGACGGATACCTCTTCCTGGCAGGAGCAGGCGGAAAAGCTGCAGGAGCAGATCGAAGAACTGACCCGGCAATATACCTATGAGATCCAGAGCCGGGACAACAGCCTGAAAATCTGTGAAATCGAACTGGAGGAGACCTATAAGCTTATCGAACTGACGGAATATATGCAGGATAATTACACGGAGCTCTGCGTGCAGGCCGGTAATCTGGTGAGCCGCATGGACCGTCTCGAATTGGAGAAAAAGCATCTGACAGAAAGCTATGAGCTGGAGCTGCCCTATCTGCAGGGGCAGCTGGAGGAGTGCAGACAAAAGCTGCGGGATAACGTGATCAAGGCTCCCTTTGACGGCGTGGTGGTGCAGATGCAGTCCGCTGCCAGCGGGGATAAGGTCAGCGAAGATACGCCCATGCTGGTGCTGGCGGACACCACCCGGTATCTGGCAGTGGGAAATTATGTGACCAGGCGGGATGCGGAGAAGGCGGAGCGCATCTATGTGTTTATAGACGGGGAGGAGTATGAAGCGGAGTATATCCCGATGGACCAGAAGGTCTACAGTGCTCTGGCGGCTAAGGGTCTGACCCCCTGCTCCGGTTTTGAACTGTACCCGGAGGAGCCCCTGGAATATGGACATGCCGCCAGCATTGTGGTGCTGCAGGAGTCCCGGCAGCAGGTGCTGGTGATCCCCACTCTGGCGGTACTGCAGGAGGGCTCCCGGAAATACTGCTACCGGAAAGGCGCAGAGGGAAGAGAGAAGGTCTATCTGGAAACCGGCCTGACGGACACCATGTATTACGAGGTGCTGGGGGGACTTGAAGAAGGAGATGAGGTGTACATTGACTAGACGGGTATATCTGGCGGGAATATTGACGGCAGCGGCCGTAGGGCTGACCGGCTGCGGACTCTCCGGCGGTGTACTGACCGATGCCGGTACCAATGTGGCAGCTCAGCCGGACCTTTCCGAATATCTGGATCTCTCGGCCCTGACGGAGGAGGCGGGGGAGGATGGCTGGAACGGCTACAGTACCTACACGGTGACCTACGGCACGTTCAGTACCCAGATGGCGGCGCTGCGGGCCAGTGTGCGGATGCTGGAAACCAGCTGTGTCAAAGCGCAGTACAGCACCGGCACTATGCGGCTGGTGGAAGTGCTGGTGGAGAAAAATCAGTATATCACGGCGGGAACGCCGGTGGCTCTGGTATCCATGGAGACCGACGAGCTGGATCTGCAGGAGCTGGAGAGGAAGCTGCTGCGGCTGCAGCAGCGGTATGGGGAAGCGCAGGAGGAATTTCAGGAGAGCCAGGAAAAACGGGAGGCGTTGTTTGCCAGGTGGGATCCCCAGCGCAGCATTGATATCATCGAATACAACCAGGCGCAGCTGGATTTTGAACAGACCGCAGCAAGCTATGAGAAACAGATCGCAGCGCTGCAGGAGCAGATCAGCGACCTGAAAGAGCTGGCGGGACAGACCGAGATTCTGGCGGAGCAGGACGGCTATGTGCTGGAGGTCCCGATCCGGCAGAAGGGGGAGACGCTGGAAAACGGAGCGGTGATCGTGAAGCTGGCTCCGGCGGACAAAATCTGCCTGGAATTTACCGACATGACCCAGCACTATGGGTACGGCAACGCTGTCACACTGCTGGTGGGGGATACCCGGACGGCAAAATCCTATGACGCTATGGTGGTCAGCGCTGTGGGAAAGACTCTGAGCAGCCAGTGGGACGTAAACGTCAGCCGCCTGGCCGGAGACTATGCGATTGCCGAACTGCTGGGCAACGGCCCCTTTTATGTGACGGGGGAGACCAATGTGATGGAAAATGTTCTGCTGGTACCGGCGGAGGCAGTGACCGTGGAAAACCAGAAATATTATGTGACAGTGGTGAGGGAGGACGGAAGCCTGATCAGAACCCAGTTTATCCCCGGGGGCAGCAATACGGAATACTATTGGGTATTTGACGGCCTGAAAGAGGGCGCCCAGGTGATGATGCCATAGGAGAGAATCATGCTTACACTTATTTTCCAGAAGTTATTACATAAAAAATGGATGGTGCTGTGCCTGCTGATCGGGGATATCCTGCTGGTGGCCGTGGCGGTCAGCTATCCCATGTACCGCAGCTCCTCCTTTCAGCGGATGCTGACGGACGAGTTTGCGCAGTACCGGGAGAGCCAGGGAGAATGGCCCGCCGTCTGGGGCGTGAGCCATACCCGGAGTATGGGCAGAACCGGCGTCGCCTATGAGCAGCTGACCGGTTATGTGGAGCGCTGCCAGACCCAGCTGAATGTGCCCATTTATCAGGAGATTCAGTACCTGAGCACCTCTTTTGACAAGGTAAATCCCGTGATTGCCAGGGATGAGCGGATCAAGCGAAGTCTGGAGATTTCCGCCGTCAGCGGCCTGGAGGAGGAGATCCGGATTATTGCCGGGCGGCTGCCGGAGAAAGCACCGGCGGCGGATGGCTGCCTGGAAGTGATTATCAGCGAGACCATGGCGGATACCCTGAATATCCTGTTGGATGAAGCCTACGAATTTGAGACCTTTACGTGGGCGGACGGCAGTCCCCTGCGGATCCGGGTGGTGGGCATGTTCCGGCCGGTGAATGAGGCGTCGCCGTTCTGGGTGGAAGCCCCGGAGGATCTGCAGAAGGACGCCTTTGTCAGCTGGGATACCTATCAGGCCTATTTCCTGGGAGAGGATCAGGAGTATGCTTATGGCTGCAAGAAGCGGATTTATGTGCTGTGGGACTATGAGAAGATTGAGCCGGGGCAGATCAGGGATATCCTGCAGACCTCCCAGAAGCTGGTGGCGGCGGAGCAGAACGGCAGCATGATCCTGAAAAATGCCTATGAGGGGATCATCCAGAGCTACAGCGCCAAGGCCCGAAAGGTGGAGGCCTCTCTGCTGATTTTGCAGATCCCGGTGCTGGCCCTGCTGCTGGCGTTCATCTATATGATCTCTTCCCAGATGCTGAGCATGGAGCAGAATGAGATCTCCGTGATGAAGAGCCGGGGGGCGGGAAGAAGACAGATTCTGTGGATGTATCTGGTACAGGATCTGATCCTGGGACTGATTTCCCTGGCGGCGGGCCTGCCCCTGGGCGGCGTATTCTGCAGCGTGCTGGGGACGGCCACGGATTTTATGGAATTTTCCGGCAGACGTACGCTGCAGGTAATCTGGTCGGCGGATGTGCTGCTCTATGCCGGCGGGGTCCTGCTGGTCATGCTGGTCATGACCATGCTTCCGGTGTTTGGCTACAGCCGGGTATCCATCGTGAATCTGAAGCAGTCCCAGGCCAGGAAGAAACGTTCCCTTTGGAAAAAGCTCTATCTGGATGTGATCTGTCTGGCAGTGGCGCTGTATGGGTATTACAGCTTTTCCCGGAACCAGGCCAATATGATGGAACAGGTGCTGACGGGAGAGACGCTGGATCCCCTGCTGTATCTCAGCTCCTCCCTGTTTCTGCTGGGGTGCGGGCTGCTGGCGCTGCGTCTCCAGCCCCTGCTGCTGCAGCTGATCTTCCGGATCGGCAGAAAGCGTATGGCTCCGGCCTCCTATGTGTCCTTTGTGGAGGGGATCCGGGGAGCGCAGAAGAAGGAATTTATCATGCTGTTTATGATGCTGACGGTGGCGCTGGGGATACACAATACCACCGTGGCCCGGACCATTGTGGCCAATGCGGAGAAAAATACCGCCTATACCACCGGTGCGGACCTGGTGCTGAAGGAGGTGTGGCGGGACGATTCCTCCGTCATAGCGGCGGGGGAGACCATTACCTACACGGAGCCGGATTACGGAAAATATGATACCCTAGAGGGGATGGCCGCCCATACCAGGGTGCTGCATATGAGTATCAGTACCGGCAGGAAAACGCCGGATATACAGCTCATGGGAATCATCACCAATGAGTTTGCCCAGGTGGCCCAGATGCCGGAGGGACTGCTGCCCTACGAATTTTACGATTATCTGAATGTACTGGCCTCCTCGGAGAATGCCGTGCTGGTGTCCGAGAATTTCCTGACGAAGCTGGACTATCATCTGGGGGATACCATCAGTATTCCGGACCGCAGCGACGGTTCGATCCGCCTGAAGATCAGGGGATTTTTCAATTACTGGCCCACCTACAGCCCCTACAGCTACAGCTTAAGCAGTGACGGCTCCCTGGTGCAGGAGGACAATTACCTGATTGTGGCCAATCTGGCCATGCTGGAGCAGGAACAGGGGGTTGTACCCTATGAGATCTGGTTTAAGACCGAGGAAAATGCGGATGGCGCATATCAGTGGCTGGAGGAACACCCCACAGTGAAGCTGACGAAGTTCACGGATCTGGAGGAGGTCAGGGAAGCCACCCTCAGCGATACCCTGTTCCAGGGAACCAACGGAATCCTGACCATGAGCTTTATCGTGGTGCTGCTGCTGTGCGGAGTGGGTTATCTGATTTATTTTATCCTGTCCATCCGGTCCCGGGAGCTGCTCTTCGGCGTGCTCCGGGCCATGGGGATGAGAAAGGGAGAGATCAGCCGGATGCTGGTGCTGGAACAGCTCTTCTGCGGCCTGTACTCCATCCTGATGGGGACGGTGATCGGGCTGGTGGGCTCCCGGATGTTTGTGCCTATGATTCAGAATGCCTATGCGGCCTCGGACCAGGTGCTGCCCCTGGAGCTGATTACCAGCCAAAGCGATCTGCTGCAGCTCTTCGGCGTGATCGGCGTGGTGGTGCTGGTATGTCTGCTGGTAATCGGCCGGATCGTGGCCCATATGAATATCAGTAAAGCATTGAAGCTGGGGGAGGATTGATCCATGGAGAAGAGCCAGATACAGGAAAATATGATTGTGGCGGAAAATATCGTACGCAGCTTTCCGGTTCCGGGCAGCGTCCCCGGCAGCCGGGAGGAGTTTATGGCCCTGAAAGGGATCTCTCTGGAGGTACCGGCCCGGAGCCTGGCGATCCTGCGGGGACGGTCCGGCTCCGGCAAAACCACGCTGCTGAATATTCTGAGCGCCCTGGATCGGCCCACTCAGGGCCGGGTATGGCTGCAGGGGCAGGAGATTACCGCCATGTCCGAGGGGGCCAGAGATCAGCTGCGGCGGCGGAAGATCGGCTTTATCTTTCAGTCCGTGTCCCTGATCCCGCTGATGAGCGCCTATGAAAACGTGGAGTTTGTGCTGCGGATGGCAGGCATGAAGCAGGGACGCCGGGAACGGGCGGAGGAATGCTTAAAGCTGGTGGGTCTGGGCAACCGCATGCACCATATGCCCCAGGAGATGTCCGGCGGAGAACAGCAGCGGGTGGCCATCGCCCGGGCGGTGGCTCACAGGCCGGATATCATTTTTGCGGATGAACCCACGGGGGAACTGGATTCCGCCACGGCCCTGTCGGTGGTGGAACTGTTCCGGGAGCTGGTGGAAAAGGAGGGGTCACCATCGTGATGACCACCCATGACGTAAGCCTGATGGACGCCGGGGACAGGGTATTTGCTCTGCAGGACGGGAAGCTGGCGGAATAAGCCGGAAAGCTGTATTGCTGCAGTATGCATATAGAGACAAGAGGAGGAGAGTTATGGGATATCGTTATGAGACACATATGCACACCTGTGAGGGGAGTGCCTGTGCTAGTGCTTCGGGAGCGGAGATGGCCCGGGCGCATCGGGAAAACGGATACACAGGAATCTTTGTCACGGATCACTTTTTTAACGGGAATACGGCGGTTCCCCGGGAGCTGCCCTGGCGGGAGCGGGTGGAGAGATTCTGCCTGGGCTATGAGCATGCCCGCAAGGAGGGGGAACGGATCGGGCTGGACGTCTTTTTCGGCTTTGAATATGCGGTGAAAGGGGCGGATTTTCTGGTCTACAATCTGGATAAGCAGTGGCTGCTGGAGCACGAGGATATCGACCGGGAGGAGGCCCGCAGGGCCTTTGCGCTGATGCACCAGGGCGGCGGGTTCATCATTCATGCCCATCCTTTCCGGGAGCGGGACTATATCGACCATATTGAACTGTTTCCCAGGGACGTGGATGGCGTGGAGATCATGAACGGCGCCCAGCTGGAGCAGCCGGAGATGAACTCCCGGGCCTGGCTCTATGCCACAATGTACGAACTGCCGGGAACGGCCGGCTCAGACTCCCATCATTTGGCGGGGCTGTACGGCTGCGGCGTAGAGGTGCCCCGGAGGATTGAGCGGCCCACAGATTATCTGGAGATGATAAGGGCCGGGGAGGCAAAGTGTGAGAAGCGCATCTGACGGCTGCCCGGCGGCTGCGCAAAAATGAAATATGGCATAGCTTCTTAATGGCATGGCGTATTCCGAGGGGACTGATATGGGATTTTTGAGGCATTCGGTCCACTTTTTAGCGGAAAAAGTGGACTGCAGCAGGCATATTTCCTACCTGAGTCCATTTTTTGATAAATATGGCCAAGAATAAGTGGAAAATGGATAAAAAAGTGGACCGGCTTGCGTGATTTCTGCGTGCCGGTCCATTTTTTTAAACATTCTCATATTCCCCGTGTTCATACTCCCCAAAAAAATAAAATGAAAAATGACTTCAAAAATTTCTTGACATATATAGACTATCTATATATAATTCGTTATATAGACAGTCTATATAAAAAGGTAAAGGAGTGAGTGAAATGGCAGTGGACAAGAATCTGGTACAGGGAAGTATGGGAATGCTGATTCTCCGGCTGTTGGAGGAGAAAGACATGTATGGGTATGAAATGATTGATACTCTGCACAGCCGTTCCAATCAGGTATTTGAGCTGAAAGCAGGGACGCTGTATCCCCTGCTGCATACCCTGGAGGACAAGGGCTATGTGAGCAGCTATGAGGAGACGGCCTCCGGCGGCAAGAGCCGTAAGTATTACCGGCTGACCCGGGAGGGGAAGAAATATCTGACCCAGAAAAAGGCGGATTGGCAGGAATATCAGGCCGCAGTGGCCAGTGTACTGTCCCGGGATGGAGGACAGTCTGCAATCCCCGGGATAAGCGGATATGTCTGTCCGGCACAGGACAGAGGAGGGAGGCTGTGTTATGGAGTATAAAGAGTACATGGACTCCCTGGGGGAGCAGATACACAATCCCCGGGCCCGGCGGATGGTGCTGCAGGAGATTCGGGGGCATATCGAGGAGCAGTGCGGCAGCTATGAGCAGCAGGGGATGTCCCATGAGGCCGCCATGGCGGAGGCCGTCCGGCAGATGGGAGACCCGGTGGAGACCGGGGCGGAGCTGAATCGGATCCACCGGCCTAGGCTCCCGCTGGGGCTGATCGGTCTGGTACTGCTTCTGACGGCGGTGGGGATTCTGATGCAGTGGAACATTTTTTCAGGGTTTGCAGGCTCGCCCGCATGGGGGGATGCATGGCGGTCTTATGAGCGCAATACCATCCTCTTTAACCTGATCGGCCTGGCCGTCATGCTGGGGATTATGTATCTGGATTACAGCTTTATCGGGCGGCATGCCCGGCTGTGGTATGTGCTGTTTATGGGGTGCATCCTGGGAGTCGGCCTATGCGGCTTCAACCATGTGCAGGCCATCCGCATGCAGTATTATGTGATCAGTCTGTATCCGATCGTATTGTCCGGCCTGATTTATCATAACCGGAAAAAGGGAGGAAAAGGACTGCTGTGCTGCATGGCGCTGACCTTGGCGGTACTGGCGTGCGGCGCTTTCTCAGGCTATATGTCCTCTGCCTGCCTGGAGATTCTGCTCATCAGCGGTATTCTGCTGCTGATTGCAGTGGGAAAGAATATTTTCGGCGGCAGGAGGCTCTGGCAGGGACTGATCCTGGCAGGAACGGCCCTGCTGGGGCTGCTGGCCGGTATCCTGTATCTGACAGCGGCGGGAAGCAGCGGATTTAACCGCTACCAAGCTGCCCGGCTTTCCTATTTTCTGCATCCGGAGGAAGCAGCGTCCGGGGCAGGATATATGGCGGTGCAGCAGAGACAGCTGCTGGAAAATTACACGCTGTGGGGAACGTACCGGCTGCCGGAGCATCTGCTCACAGAGAGCGGCAGTGCCGCAGAGGGGGTATCCCTCAGCAGCACTTATGTGCTGACGGCTATTTTCTCCTGGTTTGGCATTGCTGCCGGAGTGCTGGTGATCGGAGCGCTGCTTTTCTTCGCAGGAAGAGCGCTGTGGGTCTCCCTGCGGCAGAGAAACCGTCTGGGACTGCTGCTGGGGACGGCCTGCGGGCTCAGTCTGCTGGTACACAGCCTGGCGTTCATAGCGATCAATGGCGGCTATGCCCTGTACTATACCACAGGCATCCCGTTTCTGGCCTATGGACTGGGCTATGCGCTGACCAATGCCCTGCAGGTGGGGCTGCTGCTGTGTGTCTGCCGCAACAGTGCGATCCTGGGGGAAGAGACAGAGCAGCCGTCGGGCGTACGCTTTGGCAAATACCGGTACCGGCTGCGTATGGAAAAAGTGCAGGCAAATGGATAAAGGAATGCGCATTTTTTCCCGGTGTTTCTCCTGATATGGCTGAACTGTTACAAAAAATATAAAAAATATACAAAAACGGGTGGAAAAAAACCACCGGCTGTAGTAAAATAGACGTATAGAAAAAAGCCGGGCAGGGGTAAAAAGGATAAAATTGTCCAAAAGATCAGCGGCTGAGGGAGGAAACACATGAAAATTCAGGATTTTTGTGATATGAATAAGTTCGAGGAGATTATGAAGAACTGGGCAGCCAGTACCGGTCTGGCAACTGTGGCGGTGGGAGCGGACGGCGAATATATCAGCGGCTGCTATAATTTCACAGATTTCTGTATTAAGCTGACCCGAGGCAGCGCAGAGGGCTGCAGGCGTTGTGAGAAGAATGACCGGGAGGGTAAGGGTGTCTATTCCTGCCACGCAGGCTTAGTGGATTTCGGGATTCCCATTACTCTGCATGACGGTACGGTGCTGGGCAGTGTGATCGGCGGCCAGGTACTGCCGGAGAATCCTGATGAGGAAAAATTCAGGGCTACCGCCAGAGAGCTTGGGATTGATGAGGATCGTTACATAGAAGCGCTGCAGAAAGTCAATGTGAAGACCCGGGAGCAGATCGAGGCGTCCGCCAATCTGCTGGGCGATGTGATCAATATGTTTGTACAGGCCAGCTATGCCAATATGCAGAATGATCTGATTGTAGGCAGACTGCAGGAGGGGATCAACAAAGCGGCAGAGCAGATCAAGAAAGCCAATGAGAATACCCATCAGATCGAGGCCTACAGCAACCGGCAGAAGATTCTGGCGCTGAATGCCAGCATCGAAGCGGCACGTTCCGGCGAAGCAGGCAGAGGGTTTGCCGTGGTGGCAGAGGAAGTGCAGAAGCTGGCCCAGGGTATGGCGGTAACCAGCGTAAATATCAAGGACGCTCTGAAAGGGGTAACGGAGACCATTGCACAGCTGCAGGAGTAGACAGGCAGAACTGCCGGGCTCCGGTTCCGGAGAGAGTGACAGAGAGCAAACAGGCGGAAAGCAGCCTGAAAACAGAATGGAAAAACTGCATGAGGGCAAATAGAGATCATGCCGTTTTTTATGCATAGGGAAAGGGAGATACAGGGAAAGGACGGGAAATGGAAAAGATTACACTGAACGGACTTTGGAGAATGAAAGTGCTGGGGGAGAATGTCTATGGGCTCCCCGAGGAATGGATGGAGGCAAGAGTGCCGGGGAGTGTATATGGGACACTTCTGGAGCTGGGAAAGATGCCGGATCCCTATTACCGGGATAATGAGCTGGAAGCCACAAAGCTGATGGAGAATGATTTTGTCTATGAGACCGAGGTGGAGATCACGCCGGAGATGCTGGCCCACGACGGCGTGATGCTGCGTTTTGAGGGGATTGATACCCTGGGCGAGGTCTATCTGGGGGAGGAACTGCTGGGGCATGTGGAGAATATGCACCGGGTATGGGAATATGATATCCGCAGGCTGGCCCGGGTGGGAATGAATACGATCCGGGTGGTGCTGCACTCGCCGATCCGCTATATCCGGGAGGAAAACGAAAAGGTTTTTACCGGCGGTGTAAATGAAGCCATGGCAGGCTATCCCCATCTGCGGAAAGCCCACTGCATGTACGGCTGGGACTGGGGTCCCCGACTGCCGGATGCGGGGATCTTCCGGGAGGTAAGTCTGCAGCTGGTGGATTGCGCCAGATTTGACAGCGTGTATGTGATCCAGCATCACCAGGGGCCGGACATGCAGGAGCTGCATTTTGAGGAAAGCCGGGTGCAGGAGCCGTTTTGGGCGCCGGTGCCCCGGATGGCGGACGGCAGGCTGCAGGTACAGGTGGATCGGGTGCAGCTGGAATTTCAGGTGGATCTGGAGGTTTTCCGGGAGGAAGAAGAGCTGTCCGCTTCAGTGACGGTGACAGCGCCGGACGGCACCGTGTATGGGCAGTCCCCGGACGGCACCATTACCATTGAAAGGCCGCAGTTATGGTGGCCCAATGGTTACGGGGAACAGCCCCTGTATACCGTGAAAGCCCGGCTGCTGGGCAGTGACGGGAGCGTCCTGGATACCTGGGAGCGGCGGATCGGTCTGCGCACCATCACCATGGATATCCGGCCGGATCAGTGGGGCAATCAGTTTGCCCATCAGGTCAATGGTGTGGATATCTTTGCCATGGGTGCGGATTATATTCCCGAGGACAATCTGCTGTCCCGGGTCACCAGGGAGCGCACCGAAAAGCTGCTGCGGGATGCGGCGGAGGCCGGGCACAACAGTATCCGGGTCTGGGGCGGGGGCTATTATCCCGATGACTTTTTCTATGAGATCTGCGATGAGCTGGGGCTGATCGTGTGGCAGGATTTCATGTATGCCTGCTCCTCCTATGAGCTGAACGAGGCATTTGAGCAGAATATCCGCATAGAGACCGAGGAGAATGTACGCCGGATCCGGCACCACGCCTGCCTGGGGCTGTGGTGCGGCAATAACGAGATGGAGACCCAGACCCTGGATAAGTGCTGGAAGCCGTCCCAGAAGCAGTTTTATGATTACATCAAGCTCTATGAGTATATTATTCCCCAGATCCTGCGCCGGGAGGATCCTCATACCTTTTACTGGCCGTCCTCTCCGTCTTCCGGGGGCAATTTTGAGAATCCCTGGGATGAGAACCGGGGGGATACCCATTACTGGGATGTGTGGCACGGCAATAAGCCTTTCACCGAATACCGAAAGTTCCGGTTCCGTTACCTGTCGGAGTTCGGCTTCCAGTCCTTCCCCTGTCTGGAGACGGTGGAAAGCTTTACGGAGCCGGAGGATCGGAATATTTTCTCCCGGGTGATGGAGATGCATCAGCGGAATGTGGCGGCCAATGGCAAGATCCTGAATTATCTGTCCGCCACCTATCTGTATCCCGGCAGCTTTGACCAGCTGCTGTATGCGTCCCAGCTGCTGCAGATGGAGGCCATACGGTATGGCGTGGAGCATTTCCGCAGACACCGGGGGCACTGCATGGGCACGGTGGTGTGGCAGCTCAATGATATCTGGCCGGTGGCTTCCTGGGCCAGCATCGACTATTTCGGCCGCTGGAAAGCGCTGCACTATGCCCAGAAGCGGATGTTTGCGCCGGTGCTGCTCTCCTGTCAGGAAATCGGGGAACTGTCGGAGCGCCCTTACTGCATCATGGAGCCGGGCCCCATGGAGGTATCCGCCCAGCTCTGTGTCTCCAACGAAACTCCGGAGACGGTGCAGGGAATCTGCCGCTGGCAGCTGCGCAATTATCTGGGAGAGGTGCTGTTAAGCGGAGACAGAAGGGTGACCGCAGAGCCTCTCAGCAGCTTTTGGCTGGATAAGATAGAATTTACCGGGAATGACCGTTATTGTGTGCAAGAGAAGTATTTCAGCTATCAGCTGGAGGTGGACGGCAGGATTGTGTCCGAGGGCACCAGCCTGTTTACGGCGCCGAAGCATTTCCATTTCGTGGATCCCCTTTTAAGTGTGCGCCGGGAGGGGAATAGCCTGATCCTGCGGGCAGAGCATTTTGCCAAGTCCGTGGAAATATGGGGCAGTGAGGGGTATGTGAAGCTGTCGGATAATTACTTTGACATGAATCCCGGGGAGAAGAGAGTGCAGATCCTGGAGGGAGATGCAGAAAGCTTCCGGGTGAGAAGCGTCTATGATATCGGGTAAGCATTGGCGGGTCAGAAGCGGCAGGGAGATCGGCAGCGCTGTCAGGCGGGACTGGGACAGCTATAAGACGGGACTGATTATCGTGGCAGTGATCCTGGCAGCTGCCAGCCTGCTGGGGCACGGGATCTGTCCCAGCAAGGAGCTGCTTGGCCTGCCCTGTCCCGGCTGCGGCCTGACCCGGAGCATCCTGCTGATTCTGCAGGGGAAATTTGCAGAGAGCTGGCAGCTGCAGCCTTTTGGGTATGCCTGGCTGGCACTGGCGGCAGTATTCATTCTGGACCGGTACGTCCTGGAGACCGGGCAGAAGCTATGGGTGGGTCTGCTGGTGGTCATCTGTATCGGGATGGTGGCGCTGTATGTCTGGCGCATGGTCACGGTCTATCCCAATGCGGAGCCCATGACCTATTATGAAGGGAATCTGCTGCGGAAAATTTATGGAATAGGTTTGGATGCAGATTTACAGCAATAAAAAACGTGCAGCCTTTGTGGGGAACCCTTAACCACATGAGGCTGCACGTTTTTTTATTTTCAGCGGGTCAGTTCTTCCAATTCCTCGATTACCTGGCCGAATACCTCCAGCGCATCCTGGATGGGCTGGGCGGTGGTCAGATCCACACCGGCGATCTTCAGCAGTTCCACAGGAGGCTGGGAACAGCCGCCGGAAAGGAACTTCTTATAGCGTTCCACAGCGGGCGCACCCTCCTTTAAAATGCTGCGGGCGATAGCCACGGCAGCGGAGAAAGAGGTGGCATACTGATACACATAGAAGTTGTAGTAGAAGTGGGGGATCCTTGCCCACTCCACACCGATCTCGGGATCGGATACCATATCCGGGCCATAGTACTTGCAGTTTAAGTCATAATATACCTTGGTCAGGGCTTCCGCCGTCAGGCTCTGTCCCTCCTCGGCCATCCGGTTGGTCACCATCTCATACTCTGCAAACATGGTCTGGCGGTAAACCGTACCCTTGAAGCTGTCCAGATAGTGGTTCAGCAGATAAGCCCGCTCCTTTTTGTCCGTGGTGTGGGCCAGCAGATATTCCATCAGCAGGATTTCGTTGCAGGTGGAAGCCACCTCGGCCACGAAGATCCGGTAACCCGCATACATAGGGGGCTGGGCATGGTTGGAATGCCAGGTATGCATGGAATGTCCCATCTCATGGATCAGCGTGAACATGTCATCCAGAGTACCGGAGTAATTCAGCAGGATATAGGGACAGCTGTCATAGGAGCCGGTGGAATAGGCGCCGCTGCGCTTGCCCTCGTTCTCATAGACATCGATCCAGCGGTTTTCAAAGCCCTCCCGTACCACCTGCAGATAATCCTCGCCCAGAGGCGCCAGCGCCTTCAGAACCGTCTCCTTGGCCTCTGCAAAGGGAATCTTCTTGGAAACACCGGCAATAATCGGGGTGTAGATATCATACATATGCAGCTCATCCACACCCAGCAGGCGCTTGCGCAGGCGTACGTAGCGGTGCATTTTGTCCAGATTCTGATTTACGGTATCGATCAGGTTATGATAAACCTGGGGAGATACATTGACCTCGTTCACGGCGGCTTCCAGGGTATTGCTGTAGTGACGGGCCTGGGCCTGGAAGATCAGCTGCTTTACATGGCCGCTGTAGATGCTGGCCAGGGTGCGGGAGTACTGTTTGTATACGCCGTAAAGCTTCTCGAAAGTTTCCTTGCGGACACGGCGGTCAACGGATTCCTCCAAGGGCACGAAACGTCCGTGGGTGATCTGCACCATCTCCCCGTTTTCATCCATGACCTCCGGGAACTTCATGTCCGCATTGCTGAAAATAGAATAGGTCTGGCCGGGATTGCCGCAGACCTCGGCGGCGTCAGCCAGCAGCTTTTCCATTTCCTTGGATAAGATATGGGGCTTTAAGCGCAGAGTATCTTCCAAATCAATCCGGTAGGCTTCCAGCTCCGGGCACTGCTGATAATAGCTTTCCAGCTGGGCGGGCTCCAGTTCCAGAATCTCGGGGGTGATAAAGGAGATACTGCTCTGGATGCCGGCCAGAATGCTGCAGAACCGCTGGCTCATCTCCTGGTGGGTGTCGTTGCCGGTATCCTGGTCGCTGAGACAGGATACATAGACGTCCAGATGGCCCAGCTTGCGGTACAGATCCGTATTCTGCTGCAGCGTCTCCAGCAGGCTCCGGGCGCTGCCGCAGACATGCCCCTCCCGGGCGGCCAGCTTTTTGCCCATCTCCTGGGCCAGCTTCACATCTGCCTCCCAGGCGTCCCGGTCAGCGTACATCAGACTCAGGTTCCAGGTGTCTTCAACGGCTACCTGGTCACGTTTTGGTAATGTGTTTGCCATATAGTTGTCCTCTTTTCTTCATTATAGTAGGTGAAATGGATCCTGTTTTCTATTGTATCACAGCATGGAAAAATTATCTACTTCTTCGGGGCAAAAGTCTCTATAGACGAAATGACGCAGATATGATAAAATAAATAAAAAAATTACCTATGAGGAGGAAAAAATGGATTATAATAACCAGAACCCTTACGAGCAGAACAGCAGTACCCAGTCTACGTCCCAGGGACAGTATTCCCAGCAGCAGAGCGGCAATACGCAGCAGGGGCAGAATCCCTATTACCAGCAGAATCCTTATCAGCAGAGCAGCAATACGCAGCAGGGACAGAATTCCTATTACCAGCAGAATGCATATCAGCAGCCCAGCTATCAGCAGCCCCAGTATCAGAGTTACCAGGCCTATCAGAATTCCGGAAATCTGGAAGAGCCCATGTCGGTAAAGGAGTGGTTGATTACCGATCTGCTGCTGCTGATCCCCTGCGTCAACCTTATACTGGTATTCGTATGGGCTTTCAGCAGCAGTGAGAAGAAGAGCAAGTCCAACTATTTTAAGGCCAACCTGATCTTTGCAGGCTGTATACTGGCTTTCTATCTGATCATTGTCATCATTTTGGTTGCCATGGGCGTTGCGTTCTCGTTTTCCTAAAATACCGTGCTGTTGCTGTTATTCCCTTGTCCAACGGCCGGAGGCACCGCAGGGCAGAATCAGGCCGTTTCCCGTTACCGGCAGGCCGATCTCCCGGGCTTCTACCCGGCCGCCGAAAGTGCTGGTCAGCGCTGTATTCATCATGTAGGCCAGTACGGCGGGCTGCAGGCCCGTGGTATAGGAATTGATCAGGAAAAAGAGAGCGTCATGGGACAGAATCTGGCTGGTAAGCTGGATAAAGGGCCAGATGCTCTCTTCAATTTTCCAGATTTCCCCTTTCGGTCCCCGCCCGTAGGAGGGGGGATCCATGATGATGCCGTCGTATTTGTTGCCCCGGCGGATTTCCCGTTCTACGAATTTTACGCAGTCATCCACCAGCCAGCGAATCGGGGCGTCTCCCAGACCGGAGCTGGCCGCATTCTCTTTGGCCCAGCCCACCATGCCCTTGGAGGCGTCCACATGGGTAACCTGGGCACCGGCAGCGGCCGCCGCCAGAGTGGCGCCGCCGGTATAGGCGAAGAGATTCAGTACCTTGACGGGCCGTCCGGCGCTGCGGATCAGTGCCGAGAACCAATCCCAGTTGGCAGCCTGCTCGGGGAACAGCCCGGTATGCTT
Source organism: Lachnospiraceae bacterium (assembly GCA_017624175.1). Classification (GTDB taxonomy): domain Bacteria; phylum Bacillota; class Clostridia; order Lachnospirales; family Lachnospiraceae; genus Acetatifactor. The sequence continues at coordinate 18,315 of JAGANP010000309.1, forward strand.
GAAGCTGAAAGGCTTCAGATGAAAGGTCAGCCTGTTGTTGGCGATTTTTTCTGCCGCCGCTTTTTCGGGAGAGAGACCGCCCAGATCGTAGCAGATGGTCCATTCGTCCGGCAGATGGAAGAACTCCCATTCGCCGCCGCCCTTGGCGCTGCGGTGGTAGTGCCCGTTTTTCTGCTTCCAGCCCTTGTGGTCATGAGGCGTGCTCCAGATGACCTGGGGATCGGGCCGCACCAGGATATAATCTCCCCAGCGCTCCAGCTTTTCCCCGCCGGAGGTATCCAATACTTCATAATCTTTCCAGTGATCTGCAATCCACATAGTTTTATCCTTTTCTTCTATATTATATAGGTGATCATTATACTTCCTGCGTAAATGTGACCCGGTAAGTCCGCTGGGTATCCCTTATCGCATTCGATTTCGATAACCAAATCCACACCTCCGCCGGTAATGTAATTACTATACACCAGCCTGCCGGATTTGACAATGCAAATCTCTTTTTGGCCCGCATGCTAATGTGGTTTACAAAAATATCAGGAAATGATATTGTTAAATACAGAAAGTTACAGTATTTCAATTATGGGGGAATAATGAATAAGCGTTTATTTTTACTACTGATGTTGGGGCTATGCGGATTATTTGCAGCCTGCGGGGATGCCCCGCAGGCTGAGCCTGATTCTGAGGAGACCCGGACCTATAGCTATTCCATGGAGTTTCGTGAACTTCCTGATTCGGATGCGGCTCTATATGAGAGTGGGATGCTGGACGAGCATGAGAACTGCCAGGTGATGGAGAGAAAACGGGTCTATCAGGATGGCAGCATCTACCGCTATCTTGCGTTTATAGAGGAAGAGGATTCCTACTTTGATACCTGTCTGCAGGTTTTTCATGAGGATACCTGGGCCTGGGAGCAGATTCAGATTCCGACTGCAGGCTGGATGGAGGATCGGAACATATCTGTCCGTTCCATGGTTGGAGCCAACGAAGAGGGAGTGTTTCTGGAGATCGCAGATTATGCGGCGGAGGAGAGGCAGAGGTATCTGGGCTTTTTTGACGGGACTGTGGGCAGATGCCTGATGCCGTGGCCGGAGGATGCTGAGGATGCCTTTGTCTGTCAGGATCAGCAGGGAGAAATTTATTTTGTGGATAGTGAAGAGGGAACCATTCATACCTTTGACAGCAAGGGGAAGAGCCTGGGGACTACGGTGCTGGATGGTTTTCTGAAAGAGGGAGTGATCAATCCGGCTACGGGAAGAATGCTCTGGTATGGAGGCGGAAGAGACAGCTTAAGGCTTTGGAAGGATATCGACAAATCAGTATCCTATGAGTCAGTAAGCGAGGTATCGCCCTATGAGACACAGATTGCCTGCGATCAGGCAGGAATCCTGTATTATGCGGATGCGCAGGGACTCTGGGTATAGGAGGAACAGCCCCGGCAGCTCCTGTCCTTTGCACAGAGGGGGTATCTGCTGGAAGAGCTGTGCAGTCTGCAGGTGCAGGAGGACGGCAGTCTTCGGGGATATGTGTACATGGACGGGGGCCTGTACCTGATGCGTCTGACCGGTGAGGAGACAGGAGAAACAGCACAGGATCAGGAGATCATTCTGGATGGAGGAGGAGATATTTTCCTGGAGCAGATTGTCACCAGGTTTAATCTCCGGTATCCCCAGTACCATATTGCTTTTCTGGAATCCGGTGAGGAGCTCAGGGTACAGACAGAGATTGCGGCGGGGCAGGGGCCGGATCTTTTTACGCTGTCCTCCTTTAGTGCGGCGGAGTATGCCAGAAGCGGCTATATTCGGAATCTGGAGGGTATTGTGGAGGATTCTTCCCTGTTTCTGGAGGCGGCAATGGAATGCGGCAGGATCAATGGCGTCACATATGGCATTCCCTACGGCTGCTCCATACAGTTTCCGGTCTTCTCGCAGGAGATTGTGGGAAACCGCCGATCCTGGACGGTGGAGGAGATGATGCAGGTGATCGGGGAATCGGATGCCGAGATCCTGCTCTGGTATTTTTCAGATCCCAATGCCATGGCAATCGTGACAGAATACGGTCTCTACGATAATGAAAATACGGACTATATCGACTGGGCAAAAGGGAAAAGCCATCTGGCGGAGGAACCCTTTATCCGGCTGCTGGAATTTGCAGGAGAATATGCAGATACCGGGGAATACGGCACAGAAGAGGTTCTGCCCATGCTGCAGGACGGCAGAATTGCAGGAGCCGGGATATCCCTGTGGAAGCTGGGTATGCTGGATTATGCGGAGAATTTTTTCCCGGACGGGACTTCGTACATCGGGTATCCTGACAGTAGTGGAGAAAGAGGAATTTATGCCCGAACCCAATGCATCTATGTGAACCAGGCCACAGAACAGATGGAGGGGATCACGGAATTTTTCCGTTTTCTGCTCTCTGAGGAGGCGCAGCGGCTGTGCGTGGCGGACGGAGAATGCTATCAGCTGCCGGTTCGTCTCAGCACCATTTCCTATTTAATAGAGCAGGAGCAGGCTAAGGCGGAAAAACCAGGGGAATATGGGATGGGTTCAATCAGCTGGCTGGAGGACGGTCTGGACGAGGGACAGCTTAAGGTGCTGCAGGAGCTGCTGGATCAGGCAAGACCATACAAGTTCTATGCCATGGAGATAGAAGATATTTTATATGAAGAGCTGACACCCTACTTTCAGGGAGCAAGATCGGCGGAGGAAACTGTATCAGTTCTGGACAACCGGGTACAGCTGTATCTGGATGAAAGAGGCACGGATTTATTGTACTGAAAAAAATACAATATTTTGAAAAAAACTCTTGCATTGCAGGAAATTCCCATGTATACTACTAATTGCTGTGGCATGATAGCTATGAAGCGTGAGGTTGCTGC
>JAGANP010000310.1 GCA_017624175.1 Lachnospiraceae bacterium
AATTTTGTCCACGTTTCTCGGTTTCCAATTTTTGTTAGGAAAACGTTTTCTCTCTGTTATAATTAATCATACCCGATTTTATTTGTCCTGTCAAATATTTTTTACACAATATTGAAAAAATCCTGCTTATCGGATCAGATATACAAAATATGCCGCATATCCCGCCAGCATCACCAGACCGCCCACCCGGCCCAGCTTCTTCTTCGGCAGTACACAGAGCAGCAGCAGTACCATGGTTGCAGCCACCACAATGCTGTCCACCATGAAGCTTGCGCTGTAGGTCACCGGGGTAATCAGCGCCGTGGTGCCCACCACAAACAGGATATTGAAAATATTGCTGCCCACAATATTGCCCACTGCAATATCCGCCTTGCCCTTGATGGCCGCCGTCACACTGGTCACCAGCTCCGGCAGGGAGGTGCCCAGAGCCACAATGGTCAGACCGATCAGCCGGTCGTCCATGCCAAAGATCTTCGCCAGCTCTGTGGCGGCGTCCACTGTGATATCCGCTCCCCAGACGATCAGGACTGCGCCGATCAGCACCATCAGGATCATTCGCAGCGGCGTATCTTTCTCGGAAAGCTCCGGCACATCTTCAATGACATCCTGTCCTTTTTTGGCCATCCGCAGCAGATACAGCAGATATACGATAAACAACGCCCACAGAATCGCACCGTCCAGGCGGCTGACCCGGTTGTCCGTAAGTCCCAGAACCGCCAGCACCACGGTGATGCCAATAGTAAACGGTATCTCATAACGGATCGTGGATTTCTGTACCGCAATGGCCCGGATCACGGCCGTGATCCCCAGGATCACCAGCACATTCATAATATTGCTGCCCACCACATTGCCGATGGTGATGCCTGCACTGCCCTTGACAGCCGAGGTGATGCTCACCGCCGCCTCCGGCGCACTGGTGCCCATGGCCACAATGGTCAGGCCGATCACCAGCTGGGGAATCCCGAACTTATCTGCGATCTTGGAGGCACCCTCCACGAACCAGTCCGCCCCTTTGATTAACATGGTAAATCCAACTACCAGCAATAACACCTGTAACGCTATCTGCATATGTCCTCCATTCCGGGAGCAGATTATACTCTGTTATTTAGCAGTATCGCAGGTTTTCCCTGCAATATGCATGGATATCTGTAAAAAAAAGAAAGACTTTCAGCACACGTTAATGTGCTAAAAGTCTTGTTCTCTTACAGTTCCTGTAAAAGCGTGCAACCACGGCCTGTTCACGATGCCGGGGTATGTTGATTGCACGTTTGCAACTACTCCCTTTTAACTTGAAGTAAGGCTAGCATATTTTCCCGGCTCTGTCAAGCCCTTTTCTCGCCGCAATTCAGCAGAAAATCACTCCGCTGCCCGGGGCTCTCCGCCGTCTGTCACAGGCCTCTGCACGATCCCCTTCTCTTTCCATTTGCCGGAGAAATATCTGGCCAGGCACACCAGCGCCACGGTAATCCAGGTCAGACCCGTAGTGATCCAGATGCTCCAATAGCCCAGAACCGGGATATGCAGAAACAGCTGGGAATAGCCGATACGGCAAACCACCTCCGTGATCCCGTTGATCATGGAGAAAGTGGTATCCCCGCAGCCGTTCAGCAGCGCCCGGGGAACATAGATCATGCCCAGGGCAAAATAGCACAGGCTGGTAATCCGCAGTGCCTGGGAGCCGATTGCAATCACATCCTGCTCCTTGACATAAATCCTGACGATATAGGAACCGCCGAAATAAAATACCGGCACTAAAATCAGGCAGAAAATCAGCGTCATCAGTGTAGCCTGCCGGAAGCCCTTCTTTACCCGGTCCGGCTTCGCCGCACCGATATTTTGTCCCACATAAGTGGTCAGCGCCGTACCCAGAGAGCTGAAAGGCTGCTGGATGATCTGCTCTACCCGGCTGGTGATCGTAAAGGCCGCCATGACCGTATCGCCGAAGCTGTTGACCACTCCCTGGAGCACCATACAGGATATGGCGATCATGGAGTTCTGCAGGGCCATGGGCACGCCCAGCTTAAAGGATCTCAGAATGATCACCTTATGGGGCTTCAGCTCCGCCCGGGTCAGCCGGAAATAGGGCACCTTATGATAAGCATACAGACTACAGGTAACCGCAGATACCGCCTGGGAAATAATCGTAGCCAGCGCCACACCGAACACACCCATCCCCAGGGTGATCACAAAGACCAGATCCAGCGCCACATTCACGACACTGGACAGGATCAGAAAACACAGCGGCGTCCGGGAGTCCCCCAGCGCCCGCAGAATGGCAGCCACACCGTTATACAGCGCTATAGCGATAATCCCCACACAGGTGGTCCGCAGATAGATCACCGCATCCCCCAGAATATGCTCGGGAGTCTGCAGCAGCCGCAGCAGGGCAGGAGTCAGCAGGATACCCAGTATGCTGACTGCCAGCGCCGCCGTCACCAGAACATAGATGGAATTGGCGATGGTGTTGCGCACCTGCTGTTCGTCTTTCGCTCCATAGTACTGGGACACGATAATGCCGATGCCGATGGCCAGCCCGGAGCTTAAGGAGAAAAACAGAAAGCTCATGGAGCCGCAGGTACCCACTGCCGCCAGGGCATTCTTGCCCACAAAATTACCCACCACCACGGAATCCACCATATTATAAAGCTGCTGAAACAGATTGCCGATCAGCAGCGGCAGGGCAAACGTCAGAATATGTCTGGCCGGACTGCCCGTGGTCATATCTGTCGTTGTTGTTTTCTTCATTCTGACACCTTATCCTTTCTTTTCCCAGTACATTATGATGATTGTATTTTCTCTTTCCCCTGACACACAAAAAGCATTGGACTCCCCCAATGCTTTTTCATGCGGATAACAGGACTTGAACCTGCATGTCATAGACACCAGAACCTAAATCTGGCGCGTCTGCCAATTCCGCCATATCCGCTTATCCCTCAACCGGCTTATACTTCCCTCCGGTAGATAAGATTATAGCTATCCCGCTCTGATTTGTCAAGCCACTTATCGCTCTTTTACGGGCTCTCCGATGTGCCGGATTACCTTGCGATTGACCCGGATCAGGAAGAAAGTACTAAGCCCCAGACTCATCAATTCCGCAATCGGAAAGGACCACCAGATCAGATGCACATTCCCGCTGAGCGACAGCAGATACGCCACCGGCAGCAGTACGCAGAGCTGTCTGGCCACGGACACAATCATACTGTACACACCGTTTCCCAGAGCCTGAAACACACTGCCCACCACGATGCAGTAGCCCGCAAAGCAGAAGCTCAGGCTGATGGTCCTCAGAGCCGGTACGCCGATCTCCAGAAGTTCTTCCGTTGCGTTGAAGAAGCCGATCAGCTGCGCCGGGAAAACCTGCATGATCAGCAGCCCCACCAGCATGATCCCCACCGCAAATCCGACGCTGCTTTTTATCGTATGAATGACTCTCTCCCGCTTGCCCGCCCCATAATTGAAAGCTATGATGGGCACCATACCGTTATTCAGGCCAAACACCGGCATGAATACGAAGCTCTGGAGCTTAAAATAGATGCCGAATACCGTCTGGGCAGCGCCGAAAGACGCCAGGATCAGATTCATACCGTAGGTCATGACCGAGCCGATGGCCTGCACCACGATGGACGGCGCCCCCACTCTGTAGATCTGTCCGATCAGATGCCCGTTTGGTTTAAAGCCTCTGAATGACAGATGAATCTCCTTATTGTATTTCAGATTGAAAATGACCGCCAACACCGCAGCCACTATCTGTCCCGTCACTGTAGCAGCTGCCGCACCGGCCACTCCCATTTCCGGCAGTCCGAAATAGCCGAAGATCAGGATGGGATCCAGGATCAGGTTCACCACTGCGCCCACTCCCTGGGTGATCATGGTATAGATGGTCTTGCCCGTGGACTGCAGGATTCGCTCAAAGGTGGTCTGCACAAAGATTCCCGCCCCTGCGCCGCAGCATATGGTCAGATAGATCACGCCGTACTGCTGTACCTCCCGGATATCCGTCTGGCTCATAAAAAATGGTCTGCTGGCAAAGAATCCCACCAATGCAAAGACAATGGCACTGATTATCTCGATAAAAATACCGTTGGTGGCAATGACATTGGCTTTCTCATATTCTTTCTGGCCTAAAGTCTTGGAAAGAAATGCATTGATACCCACCGCCGTGCCCACGGCCACCGCAATCATCAGGGTCTGAATCGGAAAGGCCAGAGAGACTGCCCGCAGCGCATATTCATTGATCTGGGACACAAAAATACTGTCCACAATATTGTACATCGCCTGCACCAGCATGGAAATCATCATCGGCAGGGACATGGATATCAGCAGCCTGTTTATGGGCATCACGCCCATTTTGTTTTCTTTTCTCTCCGTTGTAGCCTGTGTCATTCTTCCGTTCTCCCTCTCTTGTTTCTTAAGCATAAAAAAAGCGAAAGTAAAATAACCGCTTTCGCTTCTTCCTAAAAATCTGCTATAAATGAGACATGGGGGATTCGAACCCCCGACAACCTGATTAAAAGTCAGGTGCTCTACCGACTGAGCTAATATCCCACAGTAAAC
>JAGANP010000311.1 GCA_017624175.1 Lachnospiraceae bacterium
AAGGCATAGCTGCGGACGAGGAAGCGGATGATAGCTTCTGCCAAAGAATGTGGGAGAACTACGAGAATGACCCGGACCCCGAAAAAGATAAAACATATACCCTTGAAGAATGTATGAAAGAATGGGGGATTGATGTATAAAATTGTCATCAAGAAGAAAGCAAAAAAGTTTATTGATAAACTCCCCAAGAATGAGAAAATAAGAGTTGTTAAAGCTATAGAAATGCTTCCGAATGGTGAAGATATTAAGAAATCAAAATGGCATAATGATTTATTGCGTTTGCGGGTTGGCGATTACAGAATTGTTTACACGGTCAATCATGGGGAATTAGTAGTTATTGTTATAGATGCAGGAAACAGGGGAGAAATATATAATAATTATTAACATAAGAGCCGCCGGCAATGGCGGTTTTTTGCACGCATTTTCCACCATTTCCTCTGAAAAAATATGAATAAATCCAGCGGAAACTCTGCGGAAAAACAGATAACCAGACAGAAAGTATTATAGGCAGGCACTTTTCATGGATGAGGTAATCAAAAGTAATTAAGATATTTCGAGTTTTCAAAAAGAAAAAATCGAGAAAACCCGCTAAAAAAAGATTTTCCCGACTTAAATATTCGTGCGAAAGATGGGACTTGAACCCACACGGTGTTGCCACCACAAGATCCTTAGTCTTGCTCGTCTGCCAGTTCCGACACTTTCGCATATTTTTTTCGCTGACAAAGATTATCCCGGTAATCCTTGCAACGCAGATATGATAATACCATTTTCTGCTGAAAATGTCAATGCTTTTTGCACATTTCATTTTAGAAGAGATATTTTTTCATTTTCCCCCATTGCCGATAATTTTCGATTATGCTATACTGATAATAATACGCTGATGCCTGCACCATTCCGCAGGCGATAAGAGAAAGGTATGGGACGGTTATGCATGTAAATGAATCTGCTGAAAATTATCTGGAGACAATCCTGATCTTAAGTAAATCCAAGCCGGTAGTACGCTCCGTGGATATTGCGGAGGAGCTGGGCTTTAAGAAATCAAGCGTCAGTGTTGCCATGAAAAACCTGCGGGAAAAGAACCATATCACAGTGACCAGGGAAGGCTTCATCTACCTGACGGAGAGCGGCCGGGAGATCGCCGAAATGATCTATGAACGTCATGAACTGCTGTCTGCATGGCTGATCCGGCTGGGCGTGGACCCCAAGATCGCCACAGAGGATGCCTGCCGCATCGAGCATGTAATCAGCAAGGAAAGCTTTGAGGCCATCAAGAAACATATCCAATAAAATCACCCCTGGGGCTTGCTCAAATCCGCCAAGTCCCAGGGGTATTTCTTTTCTGAATTGCTATTTAGCGCTGTACACGTCCGGATGCATCGCCGCCGGCCAGGGTCTCCACTTCTTTTCTGGACACCAGATTGAAGTCACCGGGGATGGTGTGCTTTAATGCGGATGCCGCTACGCCAAATTCCAGAGCAGCCTTGAAATCCTTGCCATCCAGCAGGCCGCAGATCACGCCGCCTGCAAAGGAATCACCGCCGCCCACACGATCAACGATGGGATGAATGCTGTACTCCTTGGAATGATAAAACTCCTTGGTATCTCTGGAGTAAATACATGCGGACCAACCGTTGTCGGAAGCGGAATGGCTCACCCGCAGGGAGGAGATGCAGTACTCGAAATTGTAGTCTGCAACCATCTGCTCAAAGATGGACTTGTAACCGGCCAACTCCAGATCACCGCTGGTTACATCGGTCTTACCGGGCTTGTAGCCCAGTACCAGCTCTGCATCCTCTTCGTTGCCGATGCAGACGTCCACATACTTCATCAGGTTCTTCATGACCTTCTGTGCTTTCTCGGAGGACCACAGCTTCTTGCGGAAGTTCAGGTCTACGGATACCTTTACGCCATGCTTCTTTGCAGCAATCAGCGCTTTCTCGGTCAGCTCTGCCGCACTGTCAGACACAGCGGGGGTAATGCCGGTAAAGTGGAACCAGTCAGCGCCCTCGAAAATGGCGTCAAAATCAAAATCCGCCTCGGTTGCCGTGGAGATAGAAGAATGTGCTCTGTCATACACCACCTTGGAGGGTCTCATGGAAGAGCCGCTCTCCAGGAAATAGATGCCCAGTCTCTCGCCGCACTTGGCAATGTGCTTCGTGCATACATTATACTTTCTCAGAGCGGCCACTGCACACTCACCGATCTCATTATCCGGAACTGCAGTAACAAACTCTGCATCGTGTCCGTAGTTCGCCAGGGAAACGGCCACATTGGCCTCTCCGCCACCGTAGCATACATCAAACTCATCTGCCTGAATAAATTTCTCATTGTTGGGGGTGGACAGTCTCAGCATGATCTCACCCATTGTAATTACTTTTGCCATTATGTGTTTTCCTCTCTTTATATATACTGGGAAAGCCGCCGGAGCAGCTTCGGCTCCGGCACGCTCTCCTGTATGCTCTTATTTACTTCTGTACCAGATGCACTGCAAAGCCGCCGATCTCCTCTTTGATGTAGATGGCTTTCAGATTACCCTTGGCATCTCTCTTAGCCGTCTCGGGAGCAAACTCCACTTTCAGCACGTTCTCCAGATAATTTACGGCTCTGTCAATATAGTTGGTTCTGATGGCGATATGGCCGTTTTTGCCCAGATAAGGCTGCTTCATTACCTCCACTGCCGTACCGGCAAATACAGAGCTGTTGCCCGCCTTTGCCGTCATACCGAAAATAAACGCAAAGCGATCGGCCGCTTTCACCGCTTCCTCTTCGTTCTCTGCATTGATGCCGATATGCGCCAGTTCAAAGCCCAGCATGGTCTGTACAGCCTCTCTGGTCAGCTGCTCGATCTTGTCCCACTCCCCTGCATTGATCAGGTCGCCGGGAACCATCCAGGAACCGCCGCAGGCAATGATCTTATTGAAATCCAGATAGGAGGTCAGGTTCTTGGCATTGATGCCGCCGGTGGGCATGAACTTCATATTGACATAGGGAGCTGCCATGGCCTTGATCTTTGCCAGACCGCCGGACTGCTCTGCGGGGAAGAACTTCACCACATCCAGACCCAGCTCGATAGCCTGCTCAATATCGGAGGGACTGGAGGTACCGGGAGTGATCGGTACATTTTTCTCCAGACAATAATTTACGGTATTGGGATTCAGTCCCGGGCTTACGATGAACTGTGCCCCCGCCTCCACTGCTGCATCCACCTGGGCAGCGTTCAGCACCGTACCGGCGCCCACGCACATCTGGGGGAAATTCTCGGTCATGGCCTTGATGGCTGCCGCTGCCGCATCTGTCCGGAAAGTCACCTCTGCACAGGGCAGTCCTCCTGCACACAGCGCCTTAGCCAGAGGCACTGCATCCTCTGCCCGGTCAATCTTCACTACCGGTACAATACCGATCTTACTCAGCTTCTCCAAAACTGCATTCATGATTCTCCTCGTTTCTGTATGGCTCTTTATGATTTATTCTCAGGGCATATACAGTTCTCCCTGCAGCGCCCTGCTCCTGCACATTACGCCATACCCTCATATGCAGGCCCATAATGTCTCTGCTTATGCCAGAATCTCCTTGACGCAGGCTGCCAGCTTTTCGCATTTGCAGTTTGCAAAGAAGTACTCCCGGAACTTTTCTCCTGACAATGCTCCCTTTACCAGCTCCCAGTCCAGCTTCTCCAGAATAGTCACCATATCCGTGTGGGTGATCTCCTTTACGCTGTCCAGAATCTTCTTGTTGCGCTGCTCGGGTACCACTCTCTCCTTGGGATAGCCTCCGCCGCCGGGGGCGCAGAACAGCTTTTCAAAAATATATTCCAGATTCAGCTCGCCGCCCCAACCGAAATTCTCTGCAAAGGGCAGGGCTACGCAGTTGCCGTCATTTACCTGGGAAAACAGGTAGGCATCCAAGGGGCTCTCAATATGCCCGCACAGCACCCTGGGAAAGGAGTTGCAGGCCAGCATAGCGCCCTCGCCGGTACCGCAGCCGGTAATCACATAATCCGCTGCGCCGCTGTTTAAAAGCACTGCCGCCAGTATCCCATTCTGCACATAGGTCAGGGAATGAGGATCCTCGGCGCCGTACATGCCATAATTATACACCTCATGTCCCATAGGTTCTACCACTTTTTTCAAAGTATTACAGATCAGCTCATTTTTTGCCGCCTGGCTGTTTTCGTTGATCAAAGCAATTTTCATGATTGATTTCCTCCTGCTTCGTTTTCCGTCTGCTACGGGCAGAGCGCCTACTCAGGCTGTTTTCCGATGTAGGCCAGGATACCGCCGTCCACGTACAGGATGTGTCCGTTTACTGCATTGGAGGCGTCAGAAGCCAGGAATACTGCCGGGCCGGTCAGTTCCTCG
>JAGANP010000312.1 GCA_017624175.1 Lachnospiraceae bacterium
AATATATGTTTGCTTTTTTGCATCTGCTGTGTTATACTATACACAAGTTAAAGTCACTATTGATTTTCCCTGAGAAATGGAGGACCTATCACATGGGTTATGGTAAGATTACTGCAAAGCAACAGGAAATTTTAGATTATATTAAGGAGGAGATCCTGAAAAAGGGGTATCCGCCCACTGTCCGGGAGATCTGTGAGACGGTACATTTAAAGTCCACCTCTTCCGTCCACTCTCATCTGGAGACCCTGGAGAAAAACGGCTATATCAAGCGGGATCCTACCAAGCCCAGAGCCATTGAGATCTGTGACGACAGCTTTCAGATCGTCCGCACGGAGATGGTCAGCATCCCCGTGGTAGGCCAGGTGGCTGCAGGTATGCCGATACTGGCTCAGGAGAATATCGAAGACTATTTCCCGGTGCCTGCGGATGTGGTTCCCAAAGGGGATTCCTTTATTTTAAAGGTTAAAGGGGATTCCATGATCAATGTCGGCATTTTCAGCGGAGACCGGATCTTTGTAAATTGCTGCAGCACCGCTTCCAATGGGGATATGGTGGTGGCCCTGATTGACGATTCCGCCACCGTTAAGACCTTTTATAAAGAAAACGGACATATCCGTCTGCAGCCGGAAAACGACGCCATGGATCCCATCATTGTAGAGGATTGCCAGATTCTCGGTAAGGTATTCGGTGTTTTCCGTTTTTACCGCTGATAGCCGGTACGATTTATTCCGGCAGCTCGTATAGTTCTTCGTTCCTCTGGACACAATAGATATCGGATACGTTCATCCTATCATAATTGTGACTATATGGAATGGAGGAAACTCATATGGGAAACAAATATTTAGACGGCACCGCCCTGACCATTGCGATTATCGGTGCCCTTAACTGGGGATTGATCGGCTTGTTCAGATTTGACCTGGTGGCTTTTATTTTCGGAGACATGTCCTGGTTATCCAGAATTATCTATGTTCTGGTGGGACTCTGCGGTCTGTATCTGATTACTTTTTATATGCATCTGGGAAGCGGCCGCGGAGACGCATCATAGGATGCTCTGTCCCTGATCATGAAAACAGTGGCTGTTCTGCCCTGATCGGAGAATAGCCACTGTTTTTTTACAGATCCTCTTTACTTACCTGTCTGCCGTCTCCCCAGATACGTTCCAGATCATACAGCAGGCGGTTTTCCTTGTCAAATACATGTACGATTACATCGCCGAAATCCATCAGAATCCAATTTGCCGTATCGTATCCCTCCACCTGGCGGACATGATACCCGGCACGTCCCAGCTTCTCTTCCACATTATCGCAGAGCGCCTGGATCTGGCTTCGGTTGCTGCCGCCGGCAATGATAAAATAATCGGCGATGACGGACACCTGACTGATATCAATGATTCGGATATCCTCGGCTTTCTTGTCCTCCAGCGCTTCAATCGCCAGCTTAGCCATTGTCTTAGAAGTATTCATCCTATTTCCCTCCGTTTTGGTAATATTCATAGGTTTCCCGGGTGGTCTCATCAATCACGGAACCGGTGTCCTGCAGATAGAGCAGGGTATCCTCCAGGATCATCAGCATGGCCCGATCCAGATCTGCAAAGGCCGTTCTGCGGATCTGCTCCAGATGGGGGGCCTTCTTACGGCCGGGTTCCATATAGTCGGCCACAAAAATAATCTTTTCCAGAAGGGACATGCCGGGGCGCCCCGTGGTATGGTTATGAATGGCATTGAGGATATCGGGATCCGTGATATGATATTCTTTTCGAGCCAGATAACTGCCCACTCTGGCATGCAGCAGAGAGGGCTTTTTCTCCTCCTGGAGGCTGACCGGCAGCTTCTGTTTTTCACAGATCGCCAGAAGCTTTTCATCGGACAGGCATTTGGCACAGTCATGAAGCAGTCCGGCCACCAGGGCCCGGTCGACATCCTCCCCATGACAGGCGGCAAGATTCGCCGCCGTATAGGCCACACCCAGCGTATGTTCATAGCGCTTGCCGTCCTGAACCTTTGCCATCTCTTTTCTTAATTTGCTCAATTCACTTGGTTTCAATGCTTCATCCTCGGTAATAATTTTTGGTTTCGATGATTTCCCTGACGCTCTCCGGCACCAGATACCGGATGCTCTGTCCCTGCCTGCGGCGGCGGCGGATATCCGTGGAGGAAATTTCCATATTAGGAAATTCAATCAGACGAATCGAAGCGCCATACCGGTGCTGCAGTTCCCGGCGTTTCTGCTCCAGGGCCTCCGGAGACATTCCGCTGCGGGAGGCGGCAAGGATGGTACAGCTGCGGAAGATCTGCTCCACGCAGCGCCATTTTTCCATGGAAAACAGGCAGTCTGCCCCGATAATAAAATACAGCTCTGCGTCGGGATAGCGCTGCCGCAGTTCCTTAAGCGTCTCATAAGTATAGGTGTTCCCGCTTCGACTGATCTCCAGATCCGAACAGACAAAGCACTCTCTGTCCGCAACAGCGGCCGCCGCCATGGCCAGCCGCTCCGGTCCGGGCAGCACCTCACTGCTTTTTTTCATGTAGGAATTTCCCGTGGGGAGGAACATTACGCCGTCCAGGGAGGCCGCCTCCATAGCCCATTGGGCCAACAGCAGATGCCCGTGATGGATGGGATTGAAAGTACCGCCCAGAATTCCTATTTTTGTCCAGGTCATACAGATATCCGGCCCGCTGTTCATGGCAGCTGTATCCTGGGGTTGTCCCGATCCGGCTTATACAGGACGATCTTTTTGCCGATCACCTGCACCACCTGAGAATGGGTGCGTTCCGCCACCATCTCTGCGATCTCCCGGGGATCGTCCATACAGTTTTTCAGCACGGCAACCTTGATCAGCTCCCGGGTGTTGAATGCCTCGCCGATGGCATCCGTTACCTGGGGCGTCAGGCTGGATTTGCCCACCTGAAAAATGGGATCCAGATTGCTGGCCAGGCTCTTTAAATACGCTCTCTGTTTGCTTGTCATCCGTAACCACCTCACATTATTTATAGTAATCAAAGGATAAGCCGTACATTCTGACGGTGTCTCCCTCCTGGATGCCCAGCTCCTCCAGCTGATCCAGGATTCCCGTGTCTTTCAGGAAGTTCTGGAAGAAAGTAAAGCCTTTCTCGCTTTCCAGGTTGGTATAGCCCAGCATCTTTTCGATCCGGGGCCCCTCTATCACATATTCATCCGCCTCGGCATCGTATTCCACAGTATAGGGCATATTGCTGTCGGAGATTTTCTCCTCTTCCGGGAAGTACTCCTGGGCAAAAACAGTGGGCTCCTCATCAACCTGATCCAGCATCTCTCTGACGTGATACAGAAGCTCATTCAGGCCCTTTCCGCTGATAGCTGATATGGAATACACTGGAATCCCTTTCGGCTCAAATTCGGCTTTCAGTGCAGCCAGAGGGTCATTCTCCTCCTGGTCATAGACGGCGTCCATCTTGTTGGCCGCAATGACCTGGGGACGCTTGGAAATATCTGCATTGTAGCTTTCCAATTCCTTATTGATGGCATAGACATCCGCCACCGGGTCCCGTCCCTCCGTGCCTGCCGCATCCACGATATGGATGATCACCTTGGTGCGCTCGATATGCCGCAGGAATTCATGCCCCAGTCCGGCGCCTTCGGAGGCACCCTCGATCAGGCCGGGAATGTCTGCAATGACAAAGCCCCTGGAACCCTCCAGATCCACCACACCCAAATTAGGACTTAAGGTGGTAAAATGATAATTGGCGATCTTGGGCTGGGCATTGGTCACCCGGGACAGCAGCGTGGATTTTCCCACATTGGGGAAGCCCACCAGTCCCACGTCCGCAATCACTTTCAGCTCCAGAAGCAGGGTCAGCTCCTGGGCAGGCTGGCCGGGCTGGGCATATTTGGGCGCCTGCATGGTGCTGGTGGCATAATGCTGGTTGCCGTTGCCTCCTCTGCCGCCTTTCAGGAGAACCACTCTTTTATTGTCGCCGGACATGTCGGTGATGACCTTGCCGGTCTCCGCCTCCTTGATGACCGTTCCTGACGGAACCTTGATGACGATATCCTGCCCGTTTTTGCCGTGGCAGTTTTTCTTGCCGCCCTGCTCCCCGTCCTGGGCCTTATATTTGCGGATATGGCGAAAGTCCACCAGGGTATTCAGTCCCTCATCCACCTGGAAGATCACATCTCCGCCGTTGCCGCCGTCTCCGCCGTCCGGGCCGCCGTTGGGCACATATTTTTCCCTGCGGAAGGAGACATGACCGTCCCCGCCTTTTCCGCTTCTTACATAGATCGTTGCTCTGTCTGCAAACATCCGGTTTACTCCTCTTTCCCAAAATGTTCCTGTGAAGAAAAAGGCTTCAAACAAAATAATATGTTTGAAGCCTCTCGTGACTATGTTCGATACTCAGCATTACTGTTCAACAGGATATACAGAAGCCTGCTTCTTGTCTCTGCCTTTTCTCTCGAATCTCAGAACGCCATCCACCATTGCAAACAATGTGTCATCGCCGCCGATGCCCACATTTACGCCGGGATGGATCTTGGTACCACGCTGTCTGTACAGAATGTTACCAGCCTTAACGAACTGTCCGTCAGCTCTCTTCGCACCCAGTCTCTTGGACTCGGAATCTCTGCCGTTCTTGGTAGAACCAACGCCCTTTTTATGAGCGAAGAATTGAAGGTTCATATTCAACATAGGTTACACCTCCTCAAACTTTACTGTAAGATACTTCTTTCCATAAGTTTCGGAAAGCTGCTGCAGACCGAAAACCATGGAATCCATCAGAAAGATGGACTTTTCCTGCAGGCTGCTCTCAAATATGCATTGGATAAATCCGGTCTCCTCATTGGTGGATACCTGCACCGTCTCACCGGCCAACTCCTCTAATGCGTTAATCGTATTGATGACCAATACAGAAATGGAAGCACACAGAATATCCGGTTTGCCGGGCCGGGCATAACCCGCATGTCCCATACAGGTAAACCCTTTATAGTTCTGTGCTTTCGTCCTGCGAATCACTACTGTCGTCATAATCGTCCACTTACATTAAGCGTTAATCTTGTCAATCTTAACCTGCGTGTATGCTTGTCTATGACCGTTCTTCTTGTGGTAACCGGTTTTTCTCTTGTACTTGTATACAATAACCTTCTTACCTCTACCCTGCTCCATAACGGTAGCTGCTACGGTAGCACCTGCTAC
>JAGANP010000313.1 GCA_017624175.1 Lachnospiraceae bacterium
CCTGATACCCGGAAATCTTCGCAGCTTCCCGGGCATCCGCTGCGGCCACTTCACAGGCCAGTGCCAGCAGGATCCCCCGGTTGGTCACTACCATACTGCTGCCCCAGCAGAAATCCTCAGGAGCCATACCCATAGCAAAGGCATTCTGAGGCTGCAGGCTTACCAGACGGTCAGCCTCCGCCAGCACCACCTGACGGAAAATACCGGTAATCTCTTCCCCGGCCGTTTTTCCCGGATCCGTCAGCACTGCCATGGCTGCAAAACCGGCCACATCCGTCCAGCCGAAATCCGTTACCGCCAGACCCGTTGCCAGAATCCGGCGCAGCGCTGCCGTATAGACTTCTGTATCCTCTCCCCGGCGCCCCGCCAGCAGCAGCATCTCCGCCGCTGCCCACAGGCGTTCATCCGCATCTGTCGCATCACCATATTCACCGGTATTGCTGCCCTCCGGATTATGGAACAGCAAGGGCTCCGGATTCTCTGTCAGCCACTGCCAGGACAGCCTTGCCGCAGCTTCCATCCGCTCTGCAAATGCACTGTCCACGCTGCGGTACACCCTCGCCGCCAGCGCCATAACGGCGCAGAAATCCGCCACCGCCATAGAAGAGACGGCATAGGCATAAAAGAGATCCCGATCCTCCTCGGGCATCACAAAGGGTGCATGCTGCCATGCTGTCAGCTTATGATACACGCCCCCGTCCTTTCGCTGCATCTTCAGCATCCATTCCAGTTCATAGCGGCACTCATTTAAGACGTCGGCCACGCCGTTACCGCTTTCGGGGATATTCAGTGTCTCCTGAAAGGCCATGGGATACAGCTGGTACGCATACAGCAGATGCCCGACCGTCACAGCCGCCGGGGTAATATACCGGCCATAGTCCCCCGCATCATGCCAGCCGCCCCGGGCATCAAAGGGCTGTCCTTCTTCCCCGTAAACCTCGCTGTCCGCCATATGACAGGCGGCATGAACATAGGGGCCTGCGTATTTCTCTTCCAGAGCGCAGCCGCAGCGCTGGAAATACAGGGCCTTGATCATCGCATTATGTACCTCTGCCAGCACATCCTTCGCAATGCTGAAAGTATCGCTCAGGGTACCGTCTGCTCCCTCCAGGCGGTATCTTCCCGCCGTCTGCACCTCGCCGAAATCCAGAGGATACAGCGTCTCGCCGCAGAGCGGATCTTCCACCGCCGCTCCTGCCTGCCCCTGCCATACCTTTTCCCCGGCTGCATTTTTCAATACGTAGGTACCCGGCTGATCTGCCACTGCCTTTTTACTGGGTGCCGTCAGTTCATACCCTACCTGATTCACCATAATCTTCATATTCGTAGCCCTCCATACTGTTTCTGCCAATCTTACAGCCTCGCTTCTGCACTAGCTGTTTGTTCCAGTATAGCAAAAATTCGTCTTCTTGAAAAGACTGTAATCCCCTTTAGATACACCTCTCCCATTTATGGTTGGGACAGGCGTTTTTCTTCATTGCGGCCCGCAGCTCCACATAGCAGCCGCAGGTACGGCACATGCCCTCCAGCAGCAGCTCACATTCCGTGCAGACTGCCAGTCTCTCCTCATATACAGCAGCCTCCACTTTCAACTCCGGTTCAATATTGGCGATGTATTCCTGCAGGGATTTAAAATATTCCTCCTGTCCGATCATGTCCCTGGTCAGACATTTTTTACAGAATCTCCGAGGCTGTGCATCATTCATGTTCTTCCTCCGTTTCACGCATGACCCATCCCGGACTGTCAGCCCGGCGTACCGGCTCCTGGCAGTCATCTCCATCAGGCGGCACCACCCTGCCGTCACTCAATATTCGGGCATGAAAAAACCTCGTAAACATGATATTTACGAGGTTTCCTGCCGTGCGTTAGAGGATTCGAACCCCCGACCTTTTGGTCCGTAGCCAAACGCTCTATCCAGCTGAGCTAAACGCACATCTGTTGCAGACGTCCCCTGCAACATTAAATATTCTACTAGGTTCTACCTGAAATGTCAATAGCTTTTTTGAATTTTTTTCGTTTCCTCATTCAGTTCTTCTACGATCCCCGTCACCTCAGACACCATACCGCTGTTCTCCTCACAGGCGCTGTAGGTCTCGCTGGAGTGTGCCGATACCTCCTCCGTAATGGCAGAAATGGTCTGGATGTTCTCCACAATATCCGCATTGGCTTTCTCCAACTCTGTCACGGTCTCTTTCATGGCGCCGGTCTGCTGGCTGATATGTTCCGTCATCTCTGCAATCTTTTCAAAACTGCCCAGCACTTTCTCCGCTGTCACAGCATGGGACTGGTTGCTGCCGGTCACCTGGTCAATGGCCTCGGATACTTCTCTCAGTTCCGCATTGATATTCTGAATCAGCTCCGTGATGCTGACCGTTGCCGACTTGGTCTGATTGGCC
>JAGANP010000314.1 GCA_017624175.1 Lachnospiraceae bacterium
AAGCGGATGCAGGGCTACAATGCCCTGTGGGTTCCCGGCGTTGACCATGCAGGCATTGCCACCCAGATTAAAGTGGAGGAGGAGCTGCGCAAGGAGGGCCTGACCCGCTACGATCTTGGCCGGGAAAAATTCCTGGAGCGTGTCTGGGATTGGAAAAAGGAGTACGGCGGCCGGATCATTTCCCAGTTAAAGAAGCTGGGCTCCTCCTGCGACTGGGACAGAGAGCGTTTCACCATGGACGAGGGCTGCAACAAGGCAGTCACCGAAGTGTTTGTGAAGATGCACGAGAAAGGCTATATCTACAAGGGCTCCCGGATCATCAACTGGTGCCCGGTGTGCAATACCTCCATTTCCGATGCCGAGGTAGAATATCAGGAGCAGGCGGGACATTTCTGGCATATCAAGTACCCGATCATGAATGAGGACGGTACGCCCAGCACCACGGAATTCCTGACCTTTGCCACCACCCGTCCCGAGACCATGCTGGGTGATACAGCCGTGGCCATTCATCCTGAGGATGAGAGATACCAGCACCTGATCGGCAAGAGCGTATTGCTGCCCATCATGAACCGGGTGATTCCTATTGTCACCGATACCTATGTGGACAGAGAGTTCGGTACGGGCGTGGTGAAGATTACACCCGCCCATGACCCCAACGACTTTGAGGTGGGTAAGCGTCATAATCTGCCCGTCATCAATGTGATGAACGATGATGCCACGATCAATGAAAACGGCGGCAAATATGCCGGAATGGACCGCTACGAGGCCAGAAAGGCCATTGTGGAGGAGTTAGACAGTCTGGGACTGCTGGTGAAGATCGAGGATTACTCCCATAATGTAGGTACCCATGACCGCTGCAAGACCACGATCGAGCCCCTGGTAAAGGAGCAGTGGTTTGTAAAAATGGATGAGCTGATAAAGCCCGCAGTGGAAGCCGTGAAAAACGGCGAGATCAAGCTGATCCCCGAGCGCATGGAAAAGACCTATTTTAACTGGACCGACAATATCCGTGACTGGTGTATCAGCCGTCAGCTGTGGTGGGGGCACCGGATCCCCGCTTACTACTGCGACGAATGCAAGGAAGTCATCGTAGCCAGGGAAATGCCGGATGTATGCCCGAAATGCGGCTGCACCCATTTTACCCAGGATCCCGATACCCTGGATACCTGGTTCTCCTCCGCTCTGTGGCCCTTTGAGACGCTGGGCTGGCCGGAGCAGACCGAGGATCTGAAATATTTCTATCCCACGGATGTGCTGGTGACCGGCTATGATATCATCTTCTTCTGGGTCATCCGGATGATCTTCTCCGGCTATGAGCAGATGGGAGAGAAGCCCTTTAAGACCGTGCTGTTCCATGGCCTGGTGCGTGACAGCCAGGGCCGCAAGATGAGTAAATCCCTGGGCAACGGCATTGATCCTCTGGAGATCATCGACCAGTACGGTGCGGATGCCCTGCGCCTGACCCTGATCACCGGCAATGCCCCCGGCAACGATATGCGTTTTTACTATGAGAGAGTGGAAAACAGCCGTAACTTTGCCAACAAGGTGTGGAATGCCTCCCGGTTCATCCTGATGAATATGGAGGGTAAGGAAGTGACCGAACCCGCCGCCGCAGATCTGCAGCCTGTGGATCAGTGGATTCTGTCGAAGCTGAACACCCTGGTGAAGGATGTGACCGACAACATGGAAAGCTTTGAACTGGGTATTGCCGTACAGAAGGTATATGACTTTATCTGGGATGAGTTCTGCGACTGGTATATCGAGATGGTAAAGCCCCGTCTGTACAATACGGACGATGCGGCCAGCCAGAATGCGGCGCTGTGGACCTTAAAAACCGTGCTGATCGATGCGCTGAAAATGCTGCATCCCTATATGCCCTTTATCACAGAGGAAATTTTCTGTACGATTCAGAACGAGGAAGAGTCCATCATGATCAGCAGCTGGCCACAGTACAGCGAGGCACGCCGTTTTGCAGAGCAGGAAAAAGCCATTGAGACCATCAAGGAGGCCGTGAGAGGCATCCGCAATCTGCGCAGTGAAATGAATGTGGCGCCCAGCCGCAAGGCAGGCGTATTCGTAGTCAGCGAGGATCCGGAGATCCTGCGGATCTTTGACGAGGGCAGGCTGTTCTTTGCCTCCCTGGCCTATGCCAGCGAGATATCCATGCAGCGGGACAAGACAGGAATCCCGGAGGATGCGGTATCCGTGGTGATTCCCGGCGCTACCCTGTATATCCCCTTTGCAGAACTGGTGGATATTGCCCAGGAGATTGAGCGCCTGAAAAAGGAGGAGAAGCGCCTGCAGGGAGAGCTGGCCCGTGTCAATGGCATGCTGTCCAATGAAAAATTCATCTCCAAGGCTCCTGAGGCCAAGATCCAGGAGGAGAGGGAAAAACTGGCAAAATATACCCAGATGATGGAACAGGTAAAATTACGCTTGCAACAGCTGGGATAGTAGAGTACAATAGGGGGAGTTCGCAGGAAGACTGCGGACTCCCTTTGTCATGGAATGGATTGCATAAAAGCGTCATGGGGAGAAATATATGAAGAAACAACAAATTACCACCTACGATCAGGCGGTTGCCTATATTATGAATGTCCCGAAATTTACCACCAAGAACACCATGGAGGATACCAGGGCCTTTCTGCATACATTGGGAGATCCGGACCGGAAGCTTTCCGTTCTCCATGTGGCGGGCACCAACGGCAAGGGATCGGTCTGCGCCTATCTGCGCAGCGTACTGGAGGCCGCAGACAGGAGAGTGGCAGTATTTACCTCCCCCCATCTGGTGGATGTGCGGGAGCGTTTTGTCATAGCGGGGAAAATGATCTCCCGGGAGACGTTTTTGAACGCTTTTTTACAGGTCTATGAAGCCCTGGACTGGCAGGCGCTGGAGACCGGCGGCGGTTATCACCCTACCTTTTTTGACTACCTGTTTTTCATGGCCATGCTGATCTTTGCGGAGGAAAGACCGGACTACTGTATCCTGGAGACCGGCATGGGCGGGCGTCTGGACGCCACGAATGCTGTAAATCAGAAAGAAATTGCCGTGATCACACACATCAGTCTGGATCATGTGGAATACCTGGGCCATACGCTGGCCGCCATTGCGGGAGAGAAGGCGGGGATCATACAGCGGGGCGTCCCCGTTGTTTATGCCGATACCTGTCAGGAGGTGGGGCAGGTAATTCGGGACAGGGCGCAGGTTCTGTCGGCAGACGCATACCCCCTGTCGAAGACTGACTATAGTTTCTCAAAAAATAGCAATAAAAACATTGATTTTTCTTATGTTTCCCGGTATTATGGTAGTGTCAGCCTAAGGCTCCCAACCATTGCCGGATATCAGATGGAGAACTGTGCGCTGGCGCTGAGAGCGCTGGAGATATTGGCGGAGCGGGAAAAACGCATGGCAGCCGCCGGGGAGCTTGCGGCGCCGCTGCAGCTGTCCCCGGAAATTTTACAGAAAGGCGCCGCCTCCTGCTTCTGGCCGGGACGTATGGAAGAGGTGCTGCCGGAGGTCTATGTGGACGGAGCCCATAACGAGGACGGGATCCGGGCCTTTCTGGAATCCGTTGCGGCAGACGGGCACAAGGGCGGCAGACATTTATTGTTCGGTGTGGTGCAGGATAAGGATTATCCCGATATGCTGCGCCGGATCGTGAAGAGCGGTTTATTTGACAGATTGAGTATTACACATTTGCATAGTGACAGAGCGGCATCACTGGATAAGTTGGAGCGGTACTGGCAGCGTATCCCGGAATCACAGTGGAAGAATACTCATCCGCTGGGGAAGCGTTGGATACCCTATTGGCGGAGAGAGAGCCGGGGATGAGAATCTATATTGCCGGTTCCCTGTATCTGGTGGGCGAGGTAAAAGCAAAGCTGCAAGCGGGGCTTGCGGTATGCATGGGAGAGAAATATGATTAACTTTGAGGAAGAACTGAAGAAATTTCACCCCAGCCTGGAGGTTGAGGATGCGGAGGAAGCAATTTACAACCAGGATCTGACGGATATGGCGGATCTGCTGGTGAAGATGGTCAAGGAGTCTCAGGAAGCGGAAGAACAGTAGAGCCGTGAGATCAGCAGGAGGAACCGTATGTTTTGTTATAACTGTGGCTGCCACTTGTCAGAGCATGACTTCTGTACCTCATGCGGAGTGGATGTGTCTTTATATAAAAGGATCATGTATGTATCCAATATGTACTATAACGAGGGCCTGGCGAAAGCGGAGCTTCGGGATCTGACCGGTGCCGTTACCAGCCTGCGGCAGAGCCTGAAATTCAACAAGAACAATATCGAAGCCCGCAATCTTCTGGGGCTGGTGTACTTTGAGATGGGAGAGGCGGTGGCTGCGCTCAGCGAGTGGGTCATCAGCAAGAATCTGCGCCCGGAGAAAAATATTGCGGACGACTATATCAATATGATCCAGGCCAATAGCTCCAGACTGGATACCATCAACCAGACCATTAAAAAATACAATCAGGCGCTGGTGTACTGTATGCAGGACAGCAAGGATCTGGCAGTGATTCAGCTGCGCAAGGTGCTGTCATTAAACCCCAAATTTATCCGTGCCCATCAGCTGCTGGCGCTGCTCTATATTGACAGTGAACAGTGGGATAAGGCAAAGCGGGAACTGGTGAAATGTACGGAGCTGGACCGCAATAATGTACAGACTCTTACCTATATGAAAGAAGTGGACCGGATGCTGGCGCCCGATGAGACCGGCAAGGTCAGCAGGCGCAAGGAGGAATCCGTGCGTTATCAGGCAGATAATGAGATCATTATCCAGCCCATGGGGGTAAAGGAACCCCGGCGCAGCGGTGCTGGTACGCTGCTGAATATCGGCCTGGGCCTGATTATCGGCGCAGCGGCCATGTATTTCCTGGTGGTGCCCGCCGTGCGCACCAATGTCAATAATGCATCCCAGCAGAAGATCACGGAAATATCCAACCAGATCACTGCCAGGGAGAATACGATCACAGAGCTGGAGAGCCAGATTGAGCTGCTGCAGCAGGAGCAGGAGAGCCTGCACAAAGAACTGGACGGCTATGCCGGTACTGACGGTACGCTGCAGGTCATGGATCAGCTGCTGGTGGCTGCCACCCGGTATATTTCCTCCCAGGAGCTGTCGGAGCTTACCCCAGAGGAGCAGGCTCAGTACATTCAGGAGACGGCGGATATTCTGGATCAGATCAAAAACAGCGTGGTGCTGGAGGAGAATTCCGAGTCTTTCCAGAACCTGTACAATATTCTGTTTACTGCCATCAGCCCCCAGATGAGCCAGGTGTATTATGATGCGGGGATGACCGCTTTTAACGCAGAGAATTATGCGGAGGCCATCACTGCCCTGGAACGGGCCATGGAGTACGATCCGGAGTATGGAGACGCCTGCTTCAGTCTGGCTCAGGCATACCGCTTAAACGGCAACAACGCAGAGGCCATTGCAGCTTATGAGAAATTCGTAGAGCTGCTGCCGAATACAGAACGGGCGAACAGGGCGAGACGGTATATTACGGAACTGTCGGCCCAGTAGGATACCGCAGGGGAGCAAATATGCTCTGCTGCAGGAAAAAAGAGAATGAACTACAAAGGAAGAGAGAACATATCGGGAAAGGTGTGTTCTCTTTTTGTGCGCCAAAAAGTGTAAAAGGGAAAGAGAGGAAGAGGGAATGGAGGACTTTCAGATTATTGACAACTGCCTGATGGTAAGGCTGCCGGAGGAGATCGATCACCACAAATCATCCTATATCTGTGAAAAGGCGGACAGCTATATCCTGCGGGAGGAGGTAGAAAATGTAGTGTTTGATTTTGAGGATACACGTTTTATGGATTCTTCCGGGATCGGTATCATTATGGGCAGATACAAAAAGATCGTCTGCTTCGGCGGGAAAGTATACGCCATCCATGTGGACCGGCAGATTCGCAGGATTCTGTGTATATCGGGACTGAATAAACTGATTGAGATTATGGACTGATACTGTTAAACCAGCATTTCGGAACGGAGAGTGCGCCGGAGCGCATGAAATTAAGGCAGAACAGAGAAAAGAGGAGAAAGGATATGACAGCAGAACAGCAGTTGCAGCAGAGCGGGGGCGTAACCGAGAAAAAGCCCTGGAAAAATGAAATGAGTATGGAATTTGATGCGGTGTCTCTCAATGAGAGCTTTGCCAGAGTGGCGGTAGCCGCCTTTGTGGCCCATCTCAATCCCACGTTGGAGGAACTGGCGGATATCAAGACCGCCGTGTCCGAGGCCGTGACCAATGCCATTATCCACGGCTATGACAATGTGTACGGCTATGGCAGACACGGCAACAGCCAGCCGGCCTATCTGATCATCCATCCCGGCAAGGTACAGCTGCGGTGCAGCCTGGAGCGGGATGTGCTGCGGATTGAGGTGGAGGATTACGGCAAGGGCATCCAGGATGTGGAGCAGGCCATGGAACCTCTTTTTACCACAAAACCGGAGTATAACCGGTCGGGTATGGGATTTGCTTTCATGGAGGCTTTTATGGATGAACTGGAGGTACATAGTGAGCCGGGACATGGGACATTGGTACGGATGGTGAAAAAGCTTGGTACCTATCCCCTGATTGAAGAAGAGGAAGAAACGGCAGCTTCCCGGACGGCACCCGGAGAGACTGCGGATGCAAAGGCCGCCGGAACCTGCTCCGCAGGGATTGGCGCCGACAGGGAAACTGCGGGGCTTTCAATAGGGGAATAGAATATGGAAGATGTGTCAGTGCTGATAGCGAAATCACAGGCAGGTGATAAAGAAGCGAGAGAGGTACTGATAGAGAAAAATCTGGGCCTGGTTCACACCATCGTCAGGCGTTTTATCGGGCGTGGTGTGGAGCCGGAGGATCTGTTTCAGATCGGCACCATCGGTCTGATGAAAGCGGTGGACAAGTTTGATCTGTCCTACGATGTAAAATTCTCCACCTATGCGGTGCCCATGATTACGGGGGAAATTAAGCGTTTTCTGCGGGATGACGGGCCGGTCAAGGTATCCCGGACCTTAAAGGAAAGGGCCATGAAAGTCAGGACGGCCAGGGCCAGGCTGCAGGGGGAGCTGGGCAGGGAGCCCGGACTGGAGGAGCTTTCCCGGGAGACGGGGATTTCCCCGGAGGACATTATTCTTGCCATGGAATCGGAGACAAAGGTGGAATCCATCTACTCTTCGGTGTATCAGGACGATGGCAGTGAAATCTATCTGGTGGACAAGGTGGCAGCAGGGGCGGACGGCTGCGGCAGCGTCAGTATGGGCAGCGGAGATCCGGAAAAGGAGCAGCTGATCAACCATCTGCTGCTGCAGCAGCTGTTATCCACCCTGCAGGAGCAGGAGCGGCGGCTGATCGTGCTGCGGTACTACCGGAACCGTACCCAGACGGAGGTGGCCGCCATCCTGGGGATCAGTCAGGTACAGGTCAGCCGCCTGGAGAAAAAGATCCTGCTGCAGATGCGGCAGCTGGCAACAGAATAAAGGAGATCCTTAAGAAAAGATAAAAAATAAATCTTCACTCTTCCCAATCCGACAAAATTCGCTTATAGTAGTATTGTAACCCGAGTATGCGAAAGAGAATTGGAGTACAATATGAGTGAAGAAAATAAAGAGATAACGACGCCGAGCCCCTATGAGGAGGAGAGCAGATTGCGCCGGAAAAGAATGAGACGGAAAAACACCATAAGCTATATCGTCAGCCTGCTGGCGGTCGTTGTGGGATTATTTGTGATTATGATACTGGCCATTGCCCTTTATTCCTGGATTGATTCCAAGACTGCGGAGACGGAAGCACTTCTGCAGCAGACCATGGGAGACGCCCAGACGGCGGAGGAGATCACCTATACCCAGGAGCAGCTGGATCAGAAGATTGCAGAGGCGGTAGCCCAAGCCCAGGCGGAGGATGCGCAGGCCCTGGAGAATGCTTTAAATGCCCAAAGGGAAGAAATTCTGGGCGGAATCAGCGGGCAGCTGACGGAGGGACAGACCGTGGTGGAGACCCTGCGCCCCTTTTACCCGGATGACGTGGTGCTGGTCAGCGGGGGCAAGTTCCATTTTCTGCCCATCCGTGAGGAGCTGGCGCAGCACAATTATGTACAGGAGAATCTGCAGGTGCTGGAGAATGGGCGCTATGCATATGTGGAAGACGGCCAGGTGACATCCCATATGGGTATTGATGTCTCCAAATATCAGGGAAGCATAGATTGGGAGAAAGTGGCCGCCGAGGGCGTGGAATTTGCATTTTTGCGGGTGGGCCTGAGAGGCTACAGCAGCGGCAGGATTGTGGAGGATGATTCTTTCGAGACCAATATCCAGGGCGCTCTGCGCAACGGAATCAAGGTGGGCGTATATTTCTTCAGCCAGGCCACCACGGAGGAGGAGGCCATCGAGGAAGCCAATTTTGTGCTGGAAAAGATTGCTCCTTATCAGGTGGAATGTCCCGTGGTGTTTGATGTGGAGAAAGTGTCCGACAGCACCGCCCGGATGAATCAGCTGACGCCCCAGGAGCGCACCAATGTGACCATCGCTTTCCTGGATACCATCGAGGCGGCGGGCTATCAGTCCATGTTCTACCACAATATGGAGACGGCTCTGCTGCTGCTGGAGCTGGACCGGCTGGAGGACTATGACAGATGGTTTGCCTACTATGGAGAAGAGTTTTATTATCCCTATCAATACAGCGTATGGCAGTATTCGGAAAAAGGACGCATTGACGGCATTGATGCGGATGTGGATCTGAACATTGCATTTAAAATGTGGGAATAAATGCTGTGAGCCTGAATAGGAGCTGCATATAAAAGGACAGGGAGTCATCTGCCGGAAAAGGGCGGATGGCTCTTTTTGACGTACAATGCGCTTTTCAGGAGAATAATTTTGCAGCTGCGTGGACATGAATAGAGAAAGAAAGCTAAGCAGCGGAAAGGACAGCACAAATCATGGCAAATGTGACCGTATATCTGAAATGTGAACGTAATGTAGAGAGCCGGAACGAGGATATTTTTCTGAAAGATATCGCTTCGGTGCAGTGTACGGATCCCCAGGTGCTGGCAAAATGCAAAGCCATTAAGGTACACCATTTCAGCGAACAGGACCGGGTGCCGGGGGAAAAGCCCGGCGGCCAGTGCAAAAGCACCTGGAAAAAGGAGGGACACCAGCAGCGCTGTGTGGTCAGTGTGCTGAAAATCATAGCCATGATGGAGGAGGCCTGTCCGGGGATCAGCGTCCAGTCCGTGGGGGAAGCGGATGTGGTGCTGGAGCGGATCCGGGTGCCCAAGTATAAGGGCTGGAAGCAGTGGGGCAAGGTGGTGCTGGTGTGCCTGGTCAGCTTCTTCGGCACCGGATTTACCATCATTGCATTCCACAATGATATAGGGATCAATGAGGTGTTCACAGAGATTTACCGGATCGCCATGGGCCGGGAGCCGGGCGGGCTGAATGTGCTGGAAATCGCCTACAGCCTGGGACTGGCAATGGGGATCATCGTCTTCTTCAACCATGTGGGCGGACGGCGGATTACCAAGGATCCCACCCCCATCGAGGTGTCCATGCGCAATTATGAGGAGGACGTCAATAAGGCATTGGTGGATACCGCCAGTCGGGAGAGCAAGGAGGTAGACGTCTGATGCAGATGGTGTGGTGGTGTATCCTGGCGCTGGCGGCGTTCAGCTTCGGCCTCCTGGCGGCAGCCGGGGTATTTACCGTACTCAGCGCCGTGGGGCTGATTCCCCGGTTTGCGGGCAAGACCCATTCCGCCAAAGAGATATGGCTCTATGAAAATATGGTGATGCTGGGAACCATTGTGGGCTGTATTTTCAGTGTCTTTGACCGGTATCTGCAGATCGGCGCCTGGCTGGAGCAGACATGGCCGGGCTTGGATCGTCTCTGGGAGGCACTGGGGCAGGGATTCCTGGGCGTATCCGGACTGTTCTATGGCATGTTTGTAGGCTGTCTGGCCCTGGCCATTGCGGAGATGCTGGACAGCATTCCCATATTCACCCGGCGGATTTCTTTCCGGCACGGCCTGGGCTGCGTGGTGCTGGCCATGGCGGCGGGAAAGTTCTGCGGCTCCCTGTTTTACTTCTGGCAGGAGCTGCATATGGTGATGAAATGAGGGGGAAATATATAGTAGAGGAACTCAAAACAGCAGATTCCTGTACAGCACACTGATCCATGTGCAGACGCAAAGCGGCCGGATATGGATCACGGGGATGTGTGCTGGGAAGGAAGCTGCGGAACTTATAATAGAAAGGTGCGTGGATGCAGAATATGAATGAACAGCAAAAACAGGAATATGAGAAATATGTAAAACAGGTGACTCCCACCCATAATCTGGGGCTGCAGATGCTCAAGGCCTTTATCGTGGGAGGAATTATCTGCTGCATCGGACAATTTATATTAAATTATTGTCAGAAGCTGGGGCTGGACAAGCAGACCGCAGGCAGCTGGTGTTCCCTGATCCTGGTGCTGATTTCCGTGATCCTGACAGGTTTTAATATCTATCCCAAGATCGTGAAATGGGGCGGCGCCGGGGCGCTGGTGCCGATCACCGGCTTTGCCAACTCCGTGGCGGCTCCCGCCATCGAGTACAAAAAAGAGGGGCAGGTCTTCGGTGTGGGCTGTAAGATTTTCACTATCGCAGGCCCGGTGATCCTCTACGGCATCTTTGCCAGCTGGGTACTGGGACTGGGGTATTATCTGCTGAAATTGTGCGGAATCGTGTAAATAAAAGACGGAAAGCTGATGCAGGCCGGCAGAAATGCCGGCCTGCATTAAACTGATATTTCAACAAAACCACATAAGACCATTGCGCTATCCACACAAATATGTTATCATAATTTAAAACGAAGGGGAAAATGTTATAAAAATCAGCAACAATAAAATGAGGCATTAACAGGAGAGGGAGTTTATTCGTAGTATGTTTTTTGATTATCAACATGTTCGGTTTTGATTCTCAGGCGCAGCAAAATGAATTAGCAGATTGGGAGACTATTGGCGTTTATCCGATCAATGTTTATGATGAAGAGTGGGCAGATATGACGTTTGCAGAACGGCTACAGGCTCTTGCTTTACCTGAAGAATTAGTAGATTCTCTTTCAACGGAAGATTTGGCAGAGTGGGCGTTGGCATATCCTTATTTGGGAGCCCGGGTTCTGCATGATTCAGCGAAAGGCTATATGGACTTTTTATTAAGAAACTCTTATTTATTCCGCAGTTTGTTTGCACGGGAAGATGCAAATGAGGTTCTTTTGAATAAATTTGATGATTTGAAGGTTAATTATAACATGTTGATCAATCAGAATACTGCTGGTTCTGATACCTTTACAGAGAGCGGATACGTTAAAGAATTGTTTTTACAAAGCTATTTTGCTACTGTCATTGATGAATTATCTGTAACTGAGAAAGCAGCACTCAGAGATATATTAGAAGAAAAATATATTGCAAAATCCGGGATCTGTCAGAATTTTACTACAGCGACGTTGTTTTATGCGGATGTTTTGTCTGAGTATGGAGAGATTCCTGCAGAACTGCTTATTTCAACGGACATAGTTATTGATGAAGCTGCAATAGGAAATGATATTTCCGATCCGACATCAATTGATTCTGACGGATTTACAAACAGCGGACAGATTGCTACATATAATGGTGGTAATTATTATGTAGGCACATATAGTAAATACGGTGTATCTGTTAATTGTTATAAATTCTGTTCCGGGGAGTTAAGCTCGGCTGAGGCTACGGATTATGAGAATTTGATTTCTACTCTTTACCCGTCCTGGGAAAAAGTTACGAGTGCAACAAGAAAATTCAATTGCCATTCGTACGCATGGATTGAACAATCCACAAGTAATGTTTATTGGTTAATTAATCCCAATGCATTTGCTACATCTTCATCATTTCGCTATATCGGTGCGAATGGCGGCGCAAATAAGGGTGATCATATTATTATCATCAATTCATATGGGGAAAGTGAACATTCTTTAATCTCTACTTCGACAGGTACTAATAGCAACAGTATCAATACTATATCAAAGTGTGGATCAGCCGGGATATACCGTGCGGTTCTGGCAGATATAATTCTGGAATATGGTAATGAGTATAAAGTGTATAGGTGAGGAGAAAAAATGATTCGTAAAAAAAGTTTTAGACTCTTTCAAGGTGTTATTTTAGCACTTGTTTTATTTACATTGTGTGCATGCGGTAATTCGGAACCGGAACCGGAACCAGAACCGGGGGTGTACGAGGAACAAAAGGGCTTTGTGTATAATGCTTATTTTCTTCAGTTGTATGAAGAGGGGCGATTCGCAATAGATGATTTGCTGTGCAGACATAATGGGAATACATACGTCCTGGGCGGAACCTATTACCTGTATGAGTCAGAGCTTATTCTGATCAGTAATCACAAAGACGTAGAACTGGTCTTTGCTGCTGATGGTGATAACTGGGTATTTAATCAAAAAGAATCAACGGGAACTGATCTGTTAAAATTTAATATGGAAGATAAGGCCATATGGGAACCCTGGGGATTTATTGATTTTCATAAATGGTAACTATTCAGAGCCATGCAGATTTATAATAAACAGTCTGTTCAAGCTTGCTTGATAAAGACTGTTTTTATAAATCTATATGGCGAGAAGCCATACATGAGCAAAAGGAAAGCTGCGTAGCAGCGATTTTGCGAATGAGGGCTCTGAATAGTTACCATAAATGATTTTGTAACGGAGGAAAAACGTGATTCATAAAACAATGCTGGGGTTGTTCAAAAGTCTTATAATTCTGCTCATTACGTTGATTCTGTGTGCATGCGGTAATTCGGAACCGGAACTAGAACCGGGTGTATACGAGGAAAAAAGGAGTTTTGAATATAAGCTCTATTTCCTGGAGATGAATGAGGATGGAAGATCAGACGGTATGGAAACCCTGTGAAGTATTCTTTCATTTTAAGTAGGAACTGTTTAAGCGATCTTTCTGTTGCAGAACCGGGGCAAGACGTGTTAGTATTAGGAGGAGAAATACATAGGCGCAGACTGCGCAGAAAGTGAGGAAGTATGAAAAAGAAAATATTGGCAGGCCTGTTATGCTGCCTGCTGGCCGTGAGTACTCTGGCAGGCTGCGGCGGGCAGCAGGATGCAGGAAGCGCTGATGTGACGGAAAGCAGTCAGAGCACAGAGAGCACAGAGTCTGCGGAGAGCAGTGAAAGTGCAGAGAGTACGGAAGATACGGAAAGTGCGGCTTCTGAGGAAGCTGCTGTGACAGAGGAGGTTGCCATTACGATGAACGATGTATCCCCGATGGACTTGGTAAAGGACATGAAAATCGGCTGGAATCTGGGGAACACCCTGGACTCCACCAGCTCAAAGATCGGTGTGAATGTGGAGATGGCCTGGGGCAATCCCAAGACCACCCAGGAAATGATCGATGCCGTGATCGACCAGGGCTTCAATGTGATCCGCATTCCGGTGTCCTGGGGAGGCCAGATGGGTGCCGCACCTGCATATAATGTGCTGCCCGCCTGGATGGACAGAGTACAGGAGGTAGTGGATTACGCTTATAATCGGGGCGTTTATGTCATTGTCAATATCCACCATGAGGATTGGCATTTCCCCTCCGAGGAAAACAAGGATGCTGCTGCAGAGCAGCTGACCGCCCTGTGGACGGCCATTGCCACCCGGTTCAGGGATTATGACGAGCATCTGATCTTTGAGGGAATGAATGAGCCCCGAAAGATCGGGACTGCTGTGGAGTGGAACGGCGGCGACCAGGAGGGCAGAGATGTGGTGAACTATCTGGATCAGGTCTTCGTGGATGCGGTAAGGGCAACCGGCGGCAACAATACGATCCGCAACCTGATGGTGCCCGGATATGCCGCTTCTTCCAGTGATGAGGCGCTGGAGGGGATCGTACTGCCGGATGACGATCATCTGATCGTGTCCGTACATGCTTACACCCCCTATGATTTTGCCCTGAATACGGCGGGCAGGTCCACCTGGGACAATGATACAAGGGACATTGACCATCTGATGGAAAAGCTGGATGAGCTCTTCCTGAGCAAGGGTGTGCCGGTGATCATCGGAGAGTTCGGCGCCATGAACAAGGACAATGAGGCCGAGCGTGTGGAGTGGGCAAAATACTATGTGAGTAAGGCCCGTGAGTATGGTGTGCCCTGCGTATGGTGGGACAATAATTCCTTTGACGGGGACGGCGAGAATTTCGGCCTGTTTAACCGCAGAGAGCTGACTTTCCCCTACCCGGATCTGCTGAAGGCGCTGATTGACAGCGCATATGCAGAGGAGTAAGAAGTACACGCTATCCGGCCTTTCGGGAAAGGCCGGACAGCAGCTGATACCCCGCTGCGGCAGCC
The DNA here is from genome assembly GCA_017624175.1 of Lachnospiraceae bacterium. GTDB lineage: Bacteria > Bacillota > Clostridia > Lachnospirales > Lachnospiraceae > Acetatifactor. The sequence continues at coordinate 14,358 of JAGANP010000314.1, forward strand.
AGACCGGAGAACAGCAGATCCCAGCCCCTGGGCAGCCCGGGATAGAGTTCCCCCAGGGAACCCAGAACAAAGCCCAGAATCAGCAGATAGGTCTGCCGGGGGCGGCGTTCCAGGGCGCTGCCCAGCAGGCGGGTCGTTACCAGGGTGCAGAGCACGGCCCCCAGACCCAGAGGAACCAGGGACAGAAAATGAAAATGGCTCACCGCCGCCATGACCGGTTCATACAGTCCCAGCATAAGCAGCATCTGGGATACGCTGATGCCGGGGAGGATCAGGGCGACAGCCAGGATACAGCCCCCCAGAAACTGCAGCAGAAAGCTGCCGACAGAAAAGGCGCCCGGGGCGTCACTGCCGGAGAGACCGGCGGCAAACAGTCCCTCCGGCAGGGCTGCCAGTGCATAGACGATAAACAGACCCAGCAGGGGCCATAAGAGCGCCTGCCAGGTCGTTTTTTTTATTCCGGCTTTCCGGCAGATCAGGGGAATGCCCCCCGCTACTGCTCCCAGGAAAAAATAACTGACCACCATGGGGAAGCGCTCCAGGAGAGAGAGCACCACCCGGGCCAGCAAAGCCATTCCCACCAGCCCCCCTGCTGCAAACAGCGCCAGGAAATACAGGCTATCCCGGAAATGCCGGAAGATTCCGCCCACTGCTTCGATCAATTCCCCATAGATTCCCAATATCATAGCCATGGTGCCGCCGCTTACGCCCGGAACGGTCATGGTGCCGCCCACTGCCGCACCTCTGGCAAAGATCTGCCACCAACTCTGCTTCGACTCCATACTTTTCACCACCTGAAATTCATTGATATTCATACCGGATTTTATGGTCCTACGATTCCCTTAGACTGCGGATGCTTCAATCTATTCATACATCTGAAAAAACATTCCTTTTTAGGAAGGAACTTCCGTCCCTGCCGCAGCATCGGGACGGCGCAGAGGGGGCACGGTCCCGGTAGTCATATTTCCGGTCAGGACCACATAGGTTGTACCAGTATATATCGAGGAGGACTAGGATGTTTGAAGCATGGATCATACAGGAGACCTGCAGGGAGCTGCAGAGCGATGGGGAGCGGGGGCTGACCCGGCAGGAGGCCGTCAGACGATACAGCATCCATGGGAAAAATGCACTGCAGGAAAAGCGGAAAAGGACGGTCATAGAATCCTTTTTCTCACAGCTGAACGATCCGCTGATCTCTGTGCTGCTGGCTGCTGCCGTGATCTCCGTATTTCTGGAGGAGACCAGTGATGCGGTAATCATCGGTGTGGTAGTGCTGCTGAATGCGGTGGTGGGAATGATTCAGGAGGGCAAGGCGCAGCGTGCCCTGGAATCCCTGAAAAAGCTGGTATCCCCCAAGGCCTTTGTGATCCGGGAGGGGACGCTGCAGGAGGTGGAGGCCTCTACCCTGGTGGTGGGCAACCTGGTGCGGCTGGAAACAGGCTGTCAGGTACCGGCAGATCTGCGGCTGGTGGAGAGCACGAACCTGAAAGCAGAGGAGTCGGCGCTGACCGGGGAATCCCTGCCGTCGGATAAATCCGCCGCTTTCATCGGGCAGGAGGGAATGCCCCTGGGAGACCGCCGCAATATCGTCTATATGTCCACGATTATTACCGCAGGCCGGGGGATGGGGCTGGTCATTGCTACGGGCATGGATACGGAGATCGGTAAGATCGCCACTATGATTAATGAGGGAAAGGAAGAGCCCACTCCGCTGCAGAAGCGGCTGGGGGATCTGGGCAAGGTGCTGAGCATCCTTTCCCTGCTGCTCTGCGCCGCCCTTTTCGGCATTGCTCTGCTGCAGCACCGGAATATTTTCGAGATGCTGCTGACTGCAATCTCTCTGGCTGTGGCGGCGGTGCCGGAGGGACTGCCGGCGGTGGTGACGATCTGCCTGGCGTTGAGTGTGACCCGTATGGTAAAAGTGCATACCATTGTCAGAAAGCTTCCCTCGGTGGAAACTCTGGGAGCGGTCAGCATCGTCTGTTCGGATAAAACGGGAACCCTGACGCAGAACCGCATGACGGTGGAGCGCTGCTACGCCGGTCAGAGGATGCTTTCCGTACAGGAGCTGAGTGATCAGGAGCATGGAGCCCTGCTGGAGGGTATGGCTCTCTGCAATGATGCGGTACTGGAGGAAAATATCGGGGATCCCACGGAGCTGGCACTGCTGGAACTGTCCCGGCATTTTGGAAAAGAGAGGACGCAGCTGGAAAAGCTGATGCCTCGCCGCCGGGAGCTGCCCTTTGACTCGGATCGGAAAATGATGTCCACCTTTCATTATAAGGGCAGTACCGGCGTGACCTATACCAAAGGGGCGCCGGATATGATATTGAAGCGCTGCACCCATGTGCTGATTCATGGGCAGAGGGTTCCCCTGCAGCCGGGGCACAGCCAGCAGATCAACCGGGCCATGGAGCAGATGGCGGATGATGCGCTGCGTACTCTGGCCATAGCCATGCGGGTAGGGGATCAGGAGCCTAAGGAGCAGGGGCTGACTTTCCTGGGCATGGTGGGTATGCGGGATCCGGCCCGGCCGGAGGCCGCAGGAGCGGTGGCGACTTTCCGGCAGGCGGGAGTGGAGACGGTGATGATCACCGGGGATCATGTGGATACGGCCTATGCCATCGGCCGACAGCTGGGTATCGCCCAGAGCAGAGAGCAGTGTATGACGGGACAGGAGCTGGCGCAGATTTCGGAGGAGGAGCTGGCGGAGCGTCTGGCCCAGGTGAGGGTCTTTGCCAGAGTGGCGCCGGAGCAGAAAGTACGCATTGTCACCGGCTTTCAGCAGGCGGGGCATATTGTTGCCATGACGGGAGACGGGGTCAACGATGCTCCCTCGCTGAAAAAGGCGGATATCGGCATTGCCATGGGGGCCACGGGTACGGATGTGGCGAAGCAGGCGGCGGATATGATTCTGACCGACGACAATTTCGCCACAATTGAAAAGGCCATTGAAGAGGGCAGGGGCGTCTATGAAAATATCCGTAAATCCGTGATTTTCCTGCTGTCTTCCAATCTGGGGGAGATTGCCACTATGTTCCTGGCAGTTACCTGCGGCCTGGCTTCCCCGCTGCGCTCCAGCCACATTCTGTGGATCAACCTGATTACGGATTCCCTCCCGGCGCTGGCCTTGGGAATCGACCGCAATGACGGCAGGCTGCTGATGCAGCATCCGCCCAGAAAGCCCCAGGAGAGCCTCTTTGCCAGGGGCGGACTGGCCTGCACCTGTTTTTACGGCATGCTTATCGCTGCTATCAGTCTGACGGCGTTTTTCCTGATTCCCCTGCAGGCGCTGCAGGCACAGCATCTGCCCTTTACTCTGGAGAATCTGCAGCAGCTGCTGGCCCAGGAGGGGATCCTGCGCCGCTCCCAGACCTATGCTTTTACCGTGCTGGGCATGAGCCAGCTCTTCCACGCCGTGGGAATGCGGGACGTGAGCAGGTCGATATTCAAGGTCAATCATCTGGAAAACAAGCTGATGATTCTGGCCTGCGTCCTGGGCTTTTTGCTGCAGTTTGCGGTGACGGAGATTCCCGTCCTGATCGGCGCTTTCGGTACCACTCATCTGGAATGGCAGGAGTGGGGGATCCTGGCCCTGCTGGCTTCTTTCCCTCTGCTGGCCCATGAGGTCATGGCTTTTGTGGGGAAAATGACTTCACGTTCCGCCGGGTAATCCCCATTTATAGCTGTTCTGATATTTATTACCGACTACCGGACTTTGGATAATTCGGGAACTTTTGGGGCGACGCAGAACATATGTAGGATAAAGACTATGCAAGCAAGGGAAGAGCAGCCTAATCGTTGTATTCATAGTTACTGATGCGGCAAAAGGGATTGACAGCCTGAAAACAATATTGTAATATAAATATACCACAAAGAAAGGGCAATATAAGAATGAAGTTAAGAAAGAGATATAATGTAGTTATTTGGATATTGCTTTTTGGGTTGTCTGTGTCATCATTTACGTTAGCTGTTACGGCATCAGAATCGAATTATGATTATGAAGCGGTTATTAATCAATATTATGAATTGGTTAATAATGGTAAACAATATGAGATTCCCAGTCTATATGGAACGGGATTAAACAATTTCGTGGCGGATTTTTTTGATGATGACAAAAATCAGGAAACACATAGTGGGATATATAATGTAAAGAATGTACAGATTTTAACAGTCCAAAGAATATCGGATATTCCGTTTGTTTTTGACGATGAGTTTGTTACATATACCGAAACAGAGAATTTCTTTGTAAAATGTAACATGGAAGTTTATACTTCAGACAAATATTATATGCAGGGAAATAATTATTTTCTCTTTACTGTTGGTATTGACCCAAATGGGCAAGTAAAAATTATAAATATTGAGATACCTAGTTTTCATACAATCAAGTGTTATGATTTGCAAACGGATGATATTTTGTTATATGAGCAAACGAGAAATTATTTTCTTTATGGAGATATCCCGACACCTACTTCTGATACACCAGTCTATATAGACTATGTCAGAAATCCCAGACAGATACGTGTTTTGTATAATGGGTCTGTGAAAAGTGTGAGTTTTAGCGATTATTGTCTTACTGTAGCGGCAAATGAAATGAACACTTTGAAGAATACAGATGGTCAACGTGCAGCGGCCATGGCCATAAAGATGTTTGCAATGCATTTTGTTAATTCTGCTGCATCTGGCAGTAATTATGATATTAACTCAACTGTTCAAGTTTATAAAGAAGGAGTTCAGATTTCAGCGGGTGCTCAAAGTGCGATGAATTATGTTATGGATTACTTTCTGCTCGATTATTACGGCGCAAATTTTAAGACTTTTTATCGTACCAAGGAGTCAGATAATGAATATTGCAAACAATACGGCGGTATGTTGGCGCAAATTGAAGCCGATACTATGGGAGGAAATGGAAAATCCTGGCAGGAAATTTTGCGGTATTACTATACTAGGGTTAGTACTGTTACCTATTATAATTCAAAGATGAATACGGGGGCTCTTATTATTGCGTCACAGCATACTCATGATTGGGGAGGCGGCGAGATATGCAATTATTGCGGAGCAGTCGCAAAATAATTATGATACTGATCTGTCTGGTATTTTTATTAACTGCCTGTGATACACAGGATACTGAAGCCGATGAAATGGTTATCTTGCCTATGTCTGTTTACACTGAGGACTCATCCGTCCAGCTTCCTGATGCGGTTTTGACGGATATACCTGACGGAGGGTTGGTATTTTACTATGAAGACCGGAATCTCAGTATTCAGTTTTATGTACAGGATTCAGAAAAGCCGGCAATCATATGGATTAATGGAGAAAAATATCCGTTTTCTTATGGTTTGGGGTATAGCCCCATGGAGAGTGAAGCGCCTTTTATTTGCGTCTGTGACATAAATAATGATACAGAGCCTGATGTTTTGGTTTACGGGACTGCATATCGAACGGAGTTACGTCAGGATGTTTACGTATCGGATGGAAGAGGCGGATACATGGAAGTGGGGGATATAACCTGGAATAAAAATGCGGTAGAGCACACTTTTTCATTTTGCGCTGATTATCAAAATGATTACCAGGTACGTATCTCAGCGCCGGAATGGAATATAGAAGAAGTTGGAAAATTGGCGGAAGAATTAGCAGAGCAGTTGGTTTCTCTTGGGCTATATGAAGATGGTTCGATTACAGAGTATGGGCTCAACTGGGAGATCAATCAATTATGCGGGAAATCTGTCCGGTATAGTGTGGGAGAGGATGGAAATACCTATCTATACTATGAAGCATTGATTGAGGCCGGTTACAGTGAATATGATATAGGATATGGGTTCAGGTTTAAATATCTGATTCATGATTCAGGATACGAGTTGAAAAATGTTGAATTTCTGGATTGTGTAACACAGTAAATTTTGTATGGTTTAAATTGCAATAAAGCTACAGTATAAATCGTCTGATAAGTATCATAAGTGTGGAAGCAATAGGAATCGATTGCTTCCACACTTTTTAGCAGTGTAACTGGTAAATGGCCTGAAAGAAATAAGAATGTCATTATAGCTTTTTCATGTGACATCTGCTATCATATACTACAAGAGAAATAGGGCGATCTATTTGAGCAGTATCGCAAGCGGGGCTTGCGATATGCATGGGGAATAATATGAAAAGCAGGGAGGGAAAAGCCATGCTGCCGGAGGCGTTTCAGGAAAGAATGCGGTTACAGCTGGGAACAGAATATGAAGCCTTTTTGGCGGGGCTGGAGGGGGAACGGCATCGGGCGCTGCGGGTGAACCCCTTAAAGGGCGGCCTTTCCGCCGGGGAGTGCCGGGAGCGTTTTCTGGCGCTGAGTCCCTGGGAGCTGGAGCCGGTGCCCTGGGAGGAAAACGGCTATTACTATGCCAAGGAGGGGCCGGGCAGGCATCCTTATCATGAGGCGGGAGTCGATTATATTCAGGAGCCCAGCGCCATGGCACCGGTAGCATTTCTGG
>JAGANP010000315.1 GCA_017624175.1 Lachnospiraceae bacterium
AATGAAAGAAATCAAAAGATATGATATCAATGAGGAGTGGGCGCATTCGGGAATGGTCAGAGCGGGAGACTTCTGTTTTTTAAATTATTGTGTCGGCAATGTGGGCGGCACGATCGAACAGCAGATTAACGGCGCTTTTGATGAAATGGAAGAGAGACTGGCCCTGGCGGGTCTGACGCTGGAAAACGTGGTACAGATAAATTGTCTGTTCAGAAATATCTGGGATATTCCGGTAATGGAAAAGGTAATCAAGGAAAGATTCCATGGCAAATACCCTGCCCGTAAGTCGATTCAGACAGAATTTGCCCATGGGGAAGAGCTGCTGTTTCAGGCGGATGCGATTGCCTATTGTTTATGAAGAGGTTATATCTTTGACTTGAATCTCGTTCTGCGCTGTGTTAAAATAGGCGAAAGTGCCGACGGGACAGGACTTGTCGGCCGATAACAGGGCCAGCACGGACAGTCGGTGCCGGCGGAAAGACAGATCAGGAGGTTTTTCATGATAGGTGCAGATGCCATTATCAAATGTCTGGAGGAAGAGGGCGTAAAATATGTGTTCGGTTACCCCGGCGTAGCCATATGCCCCTTTTACAATAGTATCTTACAGTCGGAGATTCAGACGATTCTGATTCGCACGGAGCAGAATGCCGCCCATGCGGCCAGCGGTATGGCCCGGATTACCGGCAGACCCGGCGTGTGTGCCGTCACCAGCGGCCCCGGTGCAACCAATGTGATCACCGGCATTGCCACCGCTTTTGCGGACAGCATTCCGCTGGTATGCATCACCGGCCAGGTACAGACAGATCTGCTGGGCAGCGATTCTTTCCAGGAAGCGGATATTACCGGCGCCGTGGAGTCCTTTGTAAAATACAGCTATCTGGTAAAAAATGTTAACGACATTCCCCGGATTTTCAAGGAAGCGTTTCACATTGCCAATACCGGCCGCAAAGGTCCGGTGCTGATCGACATTCCCATTGATATCCAGAATGCCACGATAAATAGATTCCAGTATCCTGAGGAGGTCAATATGCGTACCTACAAGCCCACCGTCAAGGGGCATGCGGTACAGATCAAAAAGGTCATCAGGGAGCTGGAAAAGGCAAAACGTCCGATTATCTGCGCAGGCGGCGGCGTTCTGCTCAGCGAGGCCAGGGAGGAGCTTCAGGAATTTGTGGAAAAATATCGGATTCCGGTGGTGTCTACCATGATGGGTATCAGTGTAATGCCCACGGAGCATCCGCTGTATTTCGGCATGGTGGGGAATCACGGCAAGGCCTATGCCAACAGGGCCATGAACGAGTCCGATCTGCTGATTATGGTGGGTGCAAGAGTGGCGGACAGAGCAGTAAGTCAGCCGGATCTGATTACCCGGGACAAGGTGCTGGTACATATTGATGTAGACCCGGCGGAGATCGGCAAGAATGCAGGGCCAACCATACCGTTGGTGGGAGATATAAAGCACATTTTCGGGGATTTTGCCAAAGAGGAATTTACCTGTGAGCATGAGGAATGGCTCCGGACGCTGACGCAGTACAAGGAGACGATGAAAGCAAAGCGCAACCCCAATCCGGCCTATGTGGATCCGGCGGCTTTTATCACCAGATTGTCTGAAAAACTGGAATCCGATGCCATTTATGTGGCCGATGTGGGACAGAATCAGATCTGGTCCTGCGGCTATCATATCGTGAAGGAAGGACGGTTCCTTACCTCCGGCGGCATGGGAACCATGGGATATTCGATCCCGGCCGCCATGGGGGCCAAGCTGGCGGCTCCAAAGCGCCAGGTCATTGCCGTATGCGGCGACGGTTCTTTCCAGATGTCCATGATGGAGCTGGCTACCATGCGCCAGTATCAGATTCCGGTAAAGATCATTGTGCTGAAAAACGGATACTTGGGAATGGTGCGGGAATATCAGCATTATACCTATAAGGATAATTATTCGGTGGTAGATCTGACCGGCAGTCCCAGACTGGATAAGATTGCCGCCGCCTATGACATGCAGTATCAGCTGCTGGAGAACATGGATCGGGTGGAAGAGGTGCTGGATCAGCTGCTGAAAGAGGATACCTCCATGCTGCTGGAATGTCTGATTGATCCCATGGATCTGGTAAAATAGAGGTTTTACACGCAAATATGCATCTGTGAATTCCATTTACAGGTGGGGAAAGGCATGAGTGTATGATGAGAAAAAGAATTTATTCCGTACTGGTGGAGAACCGTTCCGGTGTACTGTGCAAGGTGGCCGGGCTTTTCTCTAGGAGGTGTTTTAATATTGATTCTCTGGCTGTGGGAGAGACGGATGACCCGGAGATTTCCTGCATGACCATTGTCAGCAGCGGGGATGAACGCACCATTGAGCAGATTGAAAAGCAGCTGAATAAGAAGCTGGATGTAATCAAGGTAAAGACCTTTGATGAGAGCCAGAGCATCAGCCGGGAGCTGATGCTGGTTAAGGTCCGGCACAACAAGGGGAACCGCCGGGAGATCATGGAAATCTGCGAGATCCTGAAAGCGGAGATTGTGGATATGTCCAAGCATTTTATGATGATCCAGATCTGTGATACCCCGGAGAGAACCAGGTTTCTGCTCTCCATGCTGCAGTCCGTCAGCATTGCGGAGGTGGCACGCACCGGCACGCTGGCTCTGGCAAAGTGCAGCGAAAATGATGATTAGGGTTGACATCCCTACTTTAACTTGCTAAAATGTAGAGCGAATATAGAGGTATTAACGCCAGAAAGGGACATATATGCGAAAGAAAGTATTTCAGCTGTTGACAGATAATACTTCGGGCGTGCTAAGCCGCATTTCCGGCCTGTTTTCCCGCAGAGGATATAATATCGAAAGCATTACGGCAGGCGTGACGGCGGATCCCCGTTTTTCCCGGATTACCATTGTAGCCTATGGGGACGATGAGATCCTGGAGCAGATTGAAAAGCAGGTGGGCAAGCTGGTGGACGTGCGCAATATCCGGGAGCTGAAGCCGGAGGAAAGCGTGTACCGGGAGCGGGTGATGACCACGGTAAAGACTACTCCGGAGCAGCGTCAGAGCGTGATTGCCGTGGCAGATATCTTTCGTGCCAAGATCATTGATGTATCCAAGGACAGCCTGATTATCGAACTGACCGGCAACCAGAGCAAGATTGACGCCTTTATCAATCTGCTGGACGGTTATGAGATCCTGGAACTGGCCAGAACGGGTATTGCCGGACTGGCAAGAGGGGTGGAGAGTGTGATCCATCTGGAGGATGAATGTAATTAATACATAGTTAGCTCTAGGGACAACAACCTATCAGTTATAAATTACTTTTTAACATAATGGAGGAGAAAGAAATGGCAAAGATTTTTTATCAGGAAGATTGTAACCTGTCTCTGTTAGAGGGCAAGACAATCGCAATCATCGGTTACGGCAGCCAGGGGCATGCACATGCACTGAATCTGAAGGATTCCGGATGTCACGTTATCATCGGTCTGTATGAGGGCTCCAAGTCCTGGGACAAGGCTGTGAAGCAGGGATTTGAGGTATTTACTGCAGCAGAGGCTGCCAAGCAGGCAGATATCATCATGATCCTGATCAATGATGAGAAGCAGGCAGATCTGTACAAGAAAGATATTGAGCCCAACCTGGAGGCAGGCAATATGCTGATGTTTGCTCACGGCTTCAATATTCATTTCGGCTGTATCGTACCTCCCGCAGATGTGGATGTAACCATGATCGCACCCAAGGGTCCCGGACATACCGTAAGAAGTGAGTACCAGGCTGGCAAGGGCGTTCCCTGTCTGATCGCTGTGGAGCAGGATGCTACCGGCAAGGCACAGGATCTGGCTCTGGCTTATGCACTGGGTATCGGCGGTGCAAGAGCAGGCGTGCTGGAGACC
>JAGANP010000316.1 GCA_017624175.1 Lachnospiraceae bacterium
GAGATTGTAAATTATCCGGGCATCGAAAGCACAAGCGGCAGGGAACTGACCGAAAATATGAGAAAGCAGGCGGAGAATTTCGGCGCAGAGTTTCTACTTGGCCGGGTAAAGGAACTGCAGACGGACGGGGATATCAAGCATGTTATGACGGACCGGGGGCAGCTGCAGTGCTTCGGCATATTGCTGGCGACCGGCGCACATCCCAGAATGATCGGCTTTCGTGGGGAAGCGGAATTCAAAGGGCACGGCGTAGCGTACTGCGCCACCTGTGACGGCGAGTTTTTCACGGGCAAGGAAGTATTTGTGGTGGGAGGCGGCTTTGCAGCGGCGGAGGAAAGCGTGTTCCTGACGAAATATGCCAGCCGGGTGACGATTCTGATCCGGGAGGAGGATTTTACCTGTGCGGAGGCAGTGGCAGAGAAAGCACGCCGCCATGAGAAGATTCGAATTCTGACCAATGTGGTGGTGGAGGAAGTGGCGGGAGATACGGTGCTTCGCAGCATCACCTACAGGAATCTGCAGACGGGAGAGATCACCGAATACCATGCGCCCCAGGGCGACACCTTCGGGGTGTTTGTCTTTGCCGGATATGAGCCGGAGACAGAGCTGGTGAAAGGAATCGCCGAGCTGACGGAGCAGGGGTATGTGGTGACGGACAGCAACAAAAAAACAAACGTGGACGGCCTGTATGCAGCGGGCGATGTGTGTGTGAAAAATCTGCGCCAGGTGGTGACGGCAGTGGGCGACGGCGCATTGGCGGCCACGGAGCTGGAACGATACGCTGCCGCAATGCAGGCAAAGACCGGTATAAAGCCGGAGCTGCCGAAACGGCCCCTGAAGCCGGGCAGCGAAGGCTCCGGTTCTGAAAGCTCCGGTCCTGAAAGCAATGGGCAGGGAAAGCTCTTCACGGAGGATATGCTTACGCAGCTGCACACCGTATTCGGAAAAATGGAGCGCAGTCTGATCCTGAAGCTGTATCTGGATGAGCGGGAGGTATCCTCTGAACTGCGGGCATATATGGAGGAGCTGGCGGCTCTCACGGATAAACTGACTGTGAAGCTGGCGGCGGAAAAGGAAGAGGTCGAGCATCCGCCCTGTGTCCGTGTATGCGATGCCCGTGGAGAATATCTGGGACTGGCCTTTCACGGTGTCCCGGGCGGTCACGAATTTACCTCGTTTATTCTCGGGCTGTATAATGCGGCGGGACCGGGGCAGCCGCTGGAGGAGCAGACCAGGGAGCAGATCCGGGCAGTACAGAAGCCCCTGGATATCAGAATTATGGTATCCCTTACCTGTACCATGTGCCCCGAGCTGGTGGCTGCGGCACAGCGTATTGCTGCACTGAACGACAAGGTGAAAGCAGAGGTGTATGACCTGAACCATTTTCAGGATATGAAAGAGCAATATCAGGTAATGAGCGTACCCTGTATGGTGATCAACGAGGGCGCCCCCCTGTTTGGGAAAAAGGATGTAGAGCAGCTTTTGGAGATTCTGAAGGACTTATAGGAGGACAGGGCTTTGCCGGAGGGCAGGGCCCTGTTTTACATTACTTTTTTTGTGGAAAGCATTGGGAGAATATGCTATACTGAAAACGGCAGTTTATGACAGCATTTCTGCTGTAAGCCATGAAGGAGGTGATTCCTATGCTATGCCATATGAGAATTGATTTGAGCTGGAAACTCTGTACAAAGTCTGGTGACCGGACGGAGCTTGTACAGAGATAAGAAAAAAACGTCCGACATTGGATTTTGTACACATTCGCTTTGGAAAAGTAAGAATGGAGGAAAATTCAATGGAGAATTTTAAGAGATATATTGTATTATGGATCAGTCAGAGCATATCCCAGTTGGGCAGCTCCATGACGGCATTTGCACTGATTTTGTGGGCATACGGGCAGAGCCGCAGCGCTTTATCGGTTTCTCTGATGTCCTTTTGCAACTATGTTCCCTATATTCTGGTAAGTCTGTTTGTGGGCGTATTTATCGACAGGCACAGCAAAAAAGCAGTGATGCTGATGGCGGACAGCGCAGCGGCTCTGGGCTCTCTGGCCGTGCTGCTGCTTCTGGTCACAGGGAAGCTTTCTATCTGGCATATCTATCTGGTGAATGCCGTGATCGGTGTTGCCACGGCTTTTCAGCAGCCCGCATCGGCGGTGGCGGTCGGAAAGCTGGTACCAAAGGACAAAATATCAAACGTAAGCGGAATGAATTCCTTTTCCGGCAATCTGATCGTGGTATTCAGTCCCATGCTGGCGGCGGCTTTATATTCCGCCGGGGGGCTTTCCCTGCTTCTGGTGATCGATCTGTCCAGCTTTCTGCTGGCCTTTCTGGTGCTGCTGTGTCTGATCCCGATACCGGATGAGATAGAGAAAAAGGAGTATTCTTCCCCCTTTGCGGGGACGGCGGAGGGCTTTCGTTTCCTGAAACAGGAAAGAGGGATCCTGCAGATCATGCTGACCATGGCGTTGATCAATTTCTTTTCCCGGCTGACCTATGAAAATATTCTGTCGCCCATGATTCTGGCCAGAAGCGGCGACAATCAGATGGCGCTGGGGTTCGTCAACGCCTGCATGGGTATCGGCGGAATCGCAGGGGGCCTGATTGTATCATTCAAAAAGGAAAGTAAGCACAAGGCCAATATGATCTATATTTCCGCAGCTCTGTCCTTTCTGTTCGGAGATCTGTGTATGGCCATGGGGCGGAATGTGCTGTGGTGGTCCTTTGCCGCCGTGGCGGCCAGCCTGCCGATCCCCTTTATCATGGCCGGGCAGAATGCGATCCTGTACGGCAGGGTGCCCCAGGAAATGCAGGGCAGGGTGTTCGCTGTGCGGAATGCGGTGCAGTACAGCACGATTCCTTTCGGCATTTTGCTGGGCGGCTTTCTGGCGGATTATGTATTTGAACCTTTCATGGGAGCCGGATCCTCTCTGGCGCTGGGACTGGAAAAGCTGGTGGGAAGCGGCACCGGCAGCGGTATGGCAGTCATGTTCCTGTGTACGGGCATCTGCGGATTTTTCGTAAGTATGACTTCCCTGTTCGGCAAGGAAATCAGAAAGCTGAACGAATAAAAAGAATGAGATAGTTTAGGAGGCAGCAATATATGATCCCCATTGACTTGATTACCGGGTTTCTGGGCTCGGGAAAAACAACTTTTCTGAAAAAATACGCAGGCTACTGGCTGCGACAGGGTTGTAAGATCGGGATCCTGGAGAATGATTTCGGCGCAGTCAATGTGGATATGCTGCTGCTTCAGGAACTGATGGGGGATCGATGCGAGGTGGAGATGATC
>JAGANP010000317.1 GCA_017624175.1 Lachnospiraceae bacterium
ACTCATGGTTCTTCATATGCTGTCCCGGGTGCAGTTCCCGCTTACCACCGCCCAGATCAGCAGCTTTATGCTGGACCAGGAATACACGGACTATCTCACTCTCCAGCAGATATTCAGCGAACTGGACGAAGCGGGAATGATCCGCAGAAGCACCGTACATAACCGCACGCTTCTGCATCTCACCGAGGAGGGGCGCAGCACCCTGCAGTATTTCGGCAGCCGGATCAGCGACGCCACCAAGGAAGATATTGACTTATTTCTCCGGGAAAATGAAATGACCCTGCGCAATGAAGTATCCGTGCAGGCCGATTACTATAAAGCCACCAGCGGCGAGTACGAGGCCCGCCTGCTGGCCAAGGACCGGGGCATCAACCTGATCGAACTGACCCTGTCCGTGCCCACCAAAGAGATTGCCGCCGCCGTCTGCGATCACTGGCAGAGCCGCAATCAGGAGATCTATAAATACATCGTCCAGCAGCTGTTCTGATCAGCTGCCGGACGTTTTCTTTTTCATCTATTCTCTTATCTGCCGTCGGCGCCGGTCACATCCTCCGCCGGATGCTCTTTCGCCTCCTGCCGGATCTGCTTCATATGCTCCCGGATCTTCTGCTCATAACCATTGCCGCTGGGCTGATAGAACTCCCTGCCGTTTAACTCATAGGGAAGATACTGCTGCTCCACATAGTGATTAGGGTAGTCATGCGCATATTTATATCCTGTTCCGTGTCCCAATTTCGCCGCCCCCTTATAATGTGCATCCTGCAGATGGGTGGGTATAGCCAGATTGCCCGAACGCTCCACCTCTTCCGTGGCGGTAAATATCGCCTGACAGGCCGCATTGCTTTTGGGCGCACAAGCCACATAGGCCGCCGCCTGAGCCAGAATAATCTGCGCTTCCGGCATACCGATTCGCTCCACCGCCAGAGAAGCGTTGGTGGCCACCACCAAGGCCATGGGATCCGCCTTACCCACGTCCTCCGCCGCACAGATCATGATCCGGCGGGCAATAAAGGTCACATTCTCTCCCGCATACAGCATCCGGGCCAGATAGTACACCGCCGCATCCGGATCCGATCCCCGCATACTCTTGATAAAGGCGGAAATGGTATCGTAATGGTTGTCCCCGTTTTTATCGTAACGTACCGCCCGTTTCTGAATACACTCCTGGGCCACCGCCAGCGTAATATGAATCAGCCCGTCCGCTGACCGCTCTGTGGTCATGATTCCCAGCTCCACAGCATTCAGCGCATGCCTGGCATCCCCGCCGGAAAGCTCCGCCAGAAAATCCAGGGCGTCCTCATCAATGACGGCATGGTACGCCCCCATCCCTCTCTCCGTATCGTACACGGCCTTTTTCAGCAGTTCCTTCACGGCCTCCACGGGAATGGGCTTTAACTCAAAAATAATGGACCGGGAAATCAGCGCCCCATTGACCTCAAAATAGGGGTTCTCCGTGGTGGCGCCGATCAGAATCAGCGTGCCGTCCTCCACAAAGGGAAGCAGATAATCCTGCTGGCTCTTATTAAAACGATGGATCTCATCAATAAACAGGATGGTACGCCTGCCGTACATGCCCTGGAGCTCTTTCGCTTTGGCCACCACCTCTTCCATATCCTTTTTTCCGGCCACAGTAGCATTGATCTGCGTAAACTCTGCACTGGTGCTGTTGGCAATCACCCTGGCCAGCGTGGTTTTTCCCGTGCCCGGCGGCCCGTAAAAAATTACCGAACTGATCTTATCGGCCTGAATTGCCCGGTACAGCAGCTTGTCTTTGCCGATGATATGCTCCTGTCCCACCACCTCGTCCAGGGTCCGGGGACGCATCCGGGCAGCCAGCGGAGACTCTTTCTCCATATTGGTACTTCTCATATACTCAAATAAATCCATTGCTTTACCCTATCTGCCCAGCGTCAGTTTCCGATACCATACCAGCGTCTGGATATAAGCGTCATACAGAACCGGCATCTCAATATTCTCCAGGATCATCTGCCTGGATACCTCCTGCCAGTTGGCATTCTCGTACTGGGTAATAAAGGAATAGACCTTATACAATTCGCCCTTACCCTCTACCAGCACCTCCCGAATCTGCCTGCTGACTTTCACCATGGAAAGCGCCTCCTCCATGGGCTTATCCAGAATGACGTCCAGCACGGAGAACAGCCCCATCAGGAAAAGCTCTGACGCCTGGCCCGCCATGCTGAAAGCGCCTGCCAGGTTTTCTGCAAACTTGGCCCGCAGCAGGGATAGCCGGGTGATCTCGTTGGGCTTGTCGGCACAAAGCTCTCCCATCACCGCCGTGGTAATCCACTTCTTCAGCTCCCTCTGCCCCAGCATGGCTGCCGCATGACGGATGGAGGTGATCTCCGAGTTGATGGCCATGCGGTTCACCATCTTCAGCAGGGAAATGGTCAGCGCCGTGTCCCGTCCGATAATATCCGCAGCCTTGGTCAGTTCAAAATTATTGTTATTCACGATATTCAGCAGTTCAATATAGTTTACTTTTAGAGGGGAAACCGTATGGTCATCCCGATTCACCGGAATCCGATAGAAATTCCCCTCATACAGCTGATATCCGCCGGAGGATTTCAATGCAGCAAATTCCTCCTGGTTCTCCACGCCCACCGCACAGAGCTTAATATGCGGGTACAATTTGTTAAAATAAATCCTGGCCTTGCTGATATCAATCTTTTTATGATTCAAAAACACATAATCCGTCAGCTTCAGGATCTCCCGATAAGCTTCAAACTCCGCCACCTGCAGCTTACGGATCGCCAGCTTATAGCCCTGTATTTTCAGCTCCTTCAGCCGCTCGATATACATGGGCACCGGCTTTACCGACGGATCGATCAGCAGCACCAGCCGCTCATGGGGAGCATCACACTGTTCTGCCAGATCGGAGAAAACGGACATATTATTCAGGGACACAAATACCTCGCTGTCCGAAGAGAGGGTCTCAATGCCCATGCTCTGGATCACCTCCAGGCCCTCTACCCGGGCTGCTCCGTCAAACTGCCCCGATCCCAGCAGGCTGGGATTTAAAAAATAATTCTGTTTCTGAACAAAGAGAGAATACGCCCCGATATTCAGATTTTCATCAAAAAGTGGAATTAGCGTAACAAGCATCTCGGACTCCTTTCATACTTACCGAATTTAAAGCTCCTGTGCATTTATGATTACCAATTCATAGTCTCCATCATATAAGGTGCCAGCACCTCTGCTGCTGCCAGATGAAAACGCTCCAGCGGATGAAAATCCGCCACATAACCGATATTCCCATCCTGCTCCGGCAGGCGCAAGGTATGTATCCGCTGATCCCCGGTATGCTGCCGGTAATTCTCACAGGCCCGCTCCATCCAGGGACAGAGCCGCTGCCCCATAATCCCCAGCACGCAAAACAGCTCCGCCTGCGGATTACACTGCCTGACATCCTGCAGAAAGCACTCATAGGCTTCCATATATTCCTGCTGCTTTTCCAGGGTATCCTGACAGAAGCTGTCGTCATTGGTACCCAGATTGATAACCACTGCATCCGGCCGCAGCAATGAAAAATCCCATTCTGTCTCCGTGGGATTCACGTCTCCCGGGAAACGGTCCCGGCTGAAACCCACACTGTGATAATAGTCAGGAATCAGCTGCTCTGCCAGTCTCTGCTCCGGGTCCGCCGTATAGCCCGAGATAATGCCGAAGCCGCTGGCGGAAAACAGCATATAGTCCGCATCCAGCAATCTGGCCGTATGACAGGCATAAGCCCTGGTGGCATCCTCCGTAGCTGTGGCGAAACAGTGACTGCTGTCCTCGTCGTCTATGCCATAACCGCAAGTGATGGAATCTCCGATAAACTCAATCAGATGGTCTTTATCTGCCAGGGGTTCCAGCCGGTCATTATCGCCGATGACCAGCGGCTCAATACCGATTACGGACATAGCGCTCTCCGACAGCTTGATCAGTTGTATCTCCACGGTCTTTGGGATTTCCTGATCCATTACGGTCAGCCGCTTCTCCGGGACATCTATCATCTCGTCCAATATCCGGACACCGTCCACATATACCGCCACTCTGGCGTAATTGCCGTCCGCTTCCCCGTGTTCTGCCACATAGCCGCCCCTGACCGGGATTTCCAGATATCTGCCGGTAAAGCGCATTCCGATTCCGCTGCCGGACATGGCCAGCCATAGCGTATCTCCGATCTGATGGTATCGGCCCATCCGTTTTACATGCTCCCGGTCTGCCTGTATATGTATCATGTGTTTTCTCCTATGATATAGTTTTTTATAATCCTGCAAGTTGCGGGCAGAGCTGGCGGTAGCCCTGCGGTCTCCCGCCAGCCCGCTTCGCTCGGCAAATGACTGAGAAAGCAGCTGCTCGAGCAAGCTCGGCATCTGCTTTTTCAGTCATCTGCCTCTGCCCTTTGCGGATATTATACCACACCCTCTTTCATTTTGAAAGCGTTAATCTGGTTAGTATTATCTAACTTATTGTAAAAATATTTGTGCGTGTCTGATATTTTCAACACGCACAGAAATCAGTACCCCTATATTCCCTATACTGAAAAATACTGCATTTCCCTGTTCAGATCCGCAGAGGCAATATGCAGCGCCTCCGTGCCCTTTCGGATTCTGTCGCTCTTCTCCTTTGTCTTTTCCACCAGTTCATCCACACATACGGCAGTGGCCAGAATCTCCTCACTGCTGGCCGCCTGTTCCTGAGTGATCGCCGCCATATCCACCGCAATATCATTCACTTTTATAATCTGCTTCGTCAGTTCATTCAGTGCGCTTCCCGAATCCTCCGCCACATGCATAATGGAATGAAAGGTTTCAGAGGCGTCTTTCAACAATACGGAACTCGTTTCTATGTCCTGTCTGCTCTGCTCCGTAGACTTCTCCGTCCGGGAGATCAGGGAGGAAATATTGGTGATCAGCTCTTCTATGGCAACAGCATTCTGGGCGGAAGTACCCGCCAGGTTCTTGATCTCCTCCGCCACCACCGCAAATCCCTTTCCGCTTTCACCGGCTCTTGCCGCCTCTATGGAAGCATTCAGGGAGAGCAGATTGGTCTGGGAGGCGATTTCTTTAATAATCTCTGTTATGGAATTGATTTTCTCCGCCGCCTCACTGACATTTCCCACCAGCGCTGCCAGGTCGTTTATGGAGGCATCCAGCTGCTGCATCGACATGTTTACGCTGTCAATGTCTTCCCCGGTCTTTCTGGAAACCACTACCATATCCTGGATCTTCTTATTGGTTGCTACGCCGGAATCATGGGTGGCCTGAGCGATGGAAGCCAGATCGGTGGCATTCCCGGCAATGGTCTGAACACATTTTGCCATATCTCCCATGGATGCCGTCAGATCATCCAGGGACCGGCTCTGCACCGTAGCATCCTCATTCAGCTCCTGCGCCATAACGGAAAATTCTTCGGAATGATCGGACAATTTATGTGTCGTGATCTCAATTTCACTCAACAGCCGATCCATTTTTGCAATAAAATCGTTCAGATTCCCATTGATATCCGTAATTTCGTTTTCCCATACATTTTCCGGCAGGGGAATATGCACCGTAAAATCTCCATTCATGATTGCTGCAATATTTTTCTTTGTTTCCTCCAGGCTGCGCATCTGCCTGCCCACTGCCAGCACACAGACTGCAGTGACCAGAAGCAGCATGATCAGAATGCTCACAATCTGGATAAACCAGGTTTGGTTCAGGACTTCCGTGACATTTTCCATCATCACAAACCCCACCGCATTCTGCCTGCCCGATACAGCATCAATCACAAAATTGTTTGTGAACAGATGGGTTAATCCGAAAATGCATATGGTGATGATACTGATCATCGGAATAATCGTAAATGTAATCCTCCATTTTAACGCCAGATAGTGTTTTTTCTTCTCCATACTATTCTCTCCTTCCTCCCAACAGTCCGACTCTCATCGTCTTTTCAACATTCGATGCACCAGCTTATCCATTTTTCTGCTCCACTTGGCAAATTTATGTATGTCTGCCTGCAGTTCCTTTGAGATCGGCTCTTTTTTCTTATAAATAAGAATGCTGTCCAGGGAGGACCATGCATCCATCAATATGGTCCGCAGCTGCACCTCGATTTTCAGATCATCCACGGAAAGCAGCATATGAAAGCTCTGATACCCGTTATCCTTGGGCTTTCGAATATAATCCTTGACCTGCAGAACCGAAAACTTTTTGCTGGCTCTGATCATGCAGATGGCTTCGTACACCTGCTCTATATCAAAACAGATGATCCGGATTCCGGCCAGATCACTGATACAGGTTTCAATCTCTGCAAAGGACACTTCTTTATTCTTTCTGTTGATTTTTCCCCATATGCTTTCCGGGGTTTTCAATCTTTTCTCAATAAAGCGGATAAAATGATAACCGTTCTTTTTGGCATACTCCGCATCCATTTCACAGATCATGGCGATGACCTGATTCATTGCCTTTTCGTATTTTTCTTTCCTGCTGTCCGTCCAGAACTCCTGCAGCTGCTCCATTTGTACCTGTTCCATCAAGTAAAAATACCTCCTGTTATTCTTTCTCCTCTCCATTGTAGGCAGTTCAGGTAAAACTTGTTATCCTTTTTATGTAAAACCTTTGGAAAATATATGTAATGTAATTCCGCCGATTTTTATTCGAACAGGATCTCCTCCACCGTCACAAAGGTATACCCCTCCTCCATCAGCTCATCCACAATCTCCAGCGCCGCCTCCACGGAGGTATCATAGTAGTCATGAAGCAGGATAATGTCATTTTCTTTGGCCTTTACCGTCACCCGGCTTACCACGCAGGAAGCGTCACTGGAGCACCAGTCCAGCGGATCTATGGTCCAGAGCACCGGAATCATGTTTAATTCCTGCTCAAAGCTTTTATCCCAGGAGCCGTAGGGCGGGCGCACATAGATGGTATCCTCCCCGGTGATCTCCTTTATCACCTGATTGGTGCGGATCAGTTCCTCCCTGAATTGATCCTGATTGCTGCTCCTGAGCTGTATATGGCTGTAGGTATGATTGCCGATCAGATGGCCTTCCTCCTGCATCCGCTTGATTACATCGGGATGAAGCTCCGCATGCTCACCCGTCACAAAGAAGGTGGCATGGACTCCCCGCTCTTTCAGCCCGTCCAGAAGCTGCTCCGTATATTTCGGATGGGGGCCGTCGTCAAAGGTAATGGCGATTCTGCGGACTTCCTCATCCTTTTGAACCGCCGCTTCTGCAGTCTCGGCCGTCACTGCTGCAGGCGCTGCCTGCTGCCGTTTCAGACTGCTTTGATATCCGTAAACACCGATCAGCGCCAGGCACAGAAGCAGATCCCCCAGGGCCAGTATTTTCCCGATTTTTGCCACGCCGCTTCGCCCCTGTTCTCCTATCTTCATTTGCAATATATGTCCCGGGGCTTATCCATATGCCCCGGCAGATTTTCGGCAGCCTGTACGCAAAAGAAACCGGTCCCCCTGAAAATATGGGGCCGGTTCCCTGTTCCCGCTGTCAGAAAAAGCCCTGCACCTCCTATGGCACAGAGCTTTACTGGCTTAAATCTTAAATATGGCAATCTCTGACTGCAATTCCTCCATATTATTCCCCAGGGCGTCCGCCGTCTGGTTCAGCTTCTCCACGTTCTCCATCAGCTTCTCCGAGGTCTGGCTGACGATCTCCGCATTGCCCGCCGTCTCCGCAATGATCTGGGAGATATTATGTACCGCCTCCAGGGTATCCGCCCTCTCCTTGTCCGCCTGCTCCGTGCTGCCCACGATCTCCTGCAGACCGGCCACCAGCGCCTGCATCCGGTCACGCATGTCGGCGAATACCTGCACCACCTCCTGCACGGCGTCTCCCTGCAGGGCAACCATCTCTTCGGCCTGTTTGGCATTGCTCACACTGTCCATAGTGCGTGTGCTGATATGCTGCACATGATTGCTGATCTCTCCTGCTGCCTTGGCCGAATCATCAGCCAGCTTTCGGATCTCCTCTGCCACCACCGCAAAGCCCCGGCCCATTTCCCCGGCTCTGGCCGCTTCAATGGAGGCGTTCAGAGATAAGAGATTGGTCTGCTTGCTGATCCCGGCAATGGTTTCCGCAAACAGGCTGATGCTCTCCGTCTCCTGACTGAGCTGCTCAATACTGCTGCCCACCTGATTGGTGATATCCGTGGTCTCCTGGGCCCGCCGCCCCAGCAGTTCAATGATCTCCATGCCTCTGTGGATCATGGCATCGGTCTCCTGCACCAGCCCCTCCACCTTTTCTACTACTCTGCTGACCTCCTGCATATCATCGGACAGCAGACCGGTCTTGTCCACACATTCCTGGGCATGCATGGACTGTCGGGTCATGCCCGCATTAATCTCGTTGATGGCCTGGGTAATATCCAGTGAATAGTCGCTGATGATTTCAGAGGCGCTCTTCACTGCATCCGCCGATTTTTCCAGCTGGTCGGTGGCATCGTGTACCTTGGACACCAGCTTTTTATTATTCTGAATCATATGGTTGGCCGATTGCGCCAGTTCTCCGAACTCATCATGTCCGGACACCTTCACATGACCTGTCAGATTCCCGTCCGCCACCTGCACCAGTCCTCTGGAGATCCGTTTCATATTGCTGCGGATACTGACGGTAATCGTCACCCCGATCACACCTGCCACCAGGATCGCCAGCACCACCATCATTACGGTAATCATCTTGATCTGATCTGCCTGACCCGTCACTGTGCTGCTGGGCACCAGCATACAGATCATGGCACCGGTGGTCTCTTCCCGGCTGTAAATCAGCAGATACTCCCGGCCCTGGAAAGTCACTTCTCTATTGCCCACCGTCTCCCCGGTGGTCACGGACTGTTCCACGCATTCCTGAAAGAAAGCCTCCTGATACAGCGTAACATCACTGACTGCGTCGGCGGGCGCTCCCTCCGTCTGACAGGTTACAACGATCTCCCGACCATTTTCCGTCACAAAAGCAGCATAGCTGCCCTCCCCCATGGTCAGTTCCGCCAGAAAGTCCTGAATGGCCTCCGGCTTGATATCAATGACAATCAGTCCTTTCTCATTTTTAGACAGGATCTGGTAGGCCATAATATAATCCGCATCGGTGACGCCCATGTAGCTATCCAGCACAGAATGACGATCCACCCATGCCCTGCCTCCCTGATTCTCCATCTCTTCCCGGCATTCTTCAAAGAAGCCCTGGGTGGTCATACTGCTGATCGTGCTGACCAGCTTCAGCCCGGACTGGGGGATCACATACAGATGATTCACAAAAATATTACCCGCCTGGGTGGAAAACAGATCATCTTTCGTGCTGTTCAGAAGCTTTAGCTTCGTTGTCGTAAAATCCGCTCCCTCATAGGCACCGCTGAAATAACTGTTCAGATCCGTATTATCTGCATACTTCTGCGCCTCTCCCTCAACAAAATAGTTGATGGCATCCATATAGGTATTGGCCATATTGATGGTCTGCTCCGCCGATTCCAGGAACTGCCGGCTCATGCCCTCCGATGCTTTCTGATAGGCAATGACACCCACCAGAATCATAAAAATGATCGGCACGGCGAAACAAACAACTACCTTATTCTGTATACTGGTGAGCTGCAGCTTCTTTTTCTTTCCCTTTACTTTATCTGCGTTTCCAGAGTTATTCCTCTTCATGCCATTACCCTCCTTTACTGCGCCTGCCCCATACCCCGTTCTGCTCTTTACAGCACCACGCTTCAGCGCACATTCTATTCAGAAGTGTTAAATATGAGGTATTTTACATATTTTACAATATTTTCTCTGTTTTGCCTAGAAATTTCTTGTCATTTTTCTCATTTTTAGGCACTTTTATGTGTGCAGTGAACCGAACTGCTGCCTGCGCAGATACATGGCCTCGATAAACTCTCCGCCGAAATTCTGCTGCTCTGCCAGATTCAATACCCGGGCATTGCGGCGCATCCGCTCCATGCGCACCTGTGCATCCGCCTCCCCTGCATAAATCCGTGCTCCGGCCAGTGCGGAATTACCCACAGCCGTTACTCTGCCCTCCAGCTCCCAGGGCAGCAGCCCCAGAGAAACCGCCGCCCGTACATCCAGAAAATACCCAAATCCCCCGGCCAGATACACCTGCCTGATCTGCTTCAGATCCATCAGCCCATAGGCGGCTGCCAGAGTACGGATACCGGCACAGATCGCTGCCTTGGCTGTCTGCAGCTGCCGGATCCGTTCCTGAGTGATCTGCACATCCCCGATGGTGACCCCCTGTTCAAAATAGGGCTCCGCCAGCAGCCCGGTCTCATCCACCAGCCCCATATCCATCAGCCGGGCTGTCAGGGCGATAATATCCGCCCCCCAGATATCGCTGCCCCCTTCAAAGGCGGGTCCCGCCGCCGTGCC
>JAGANP010000318.1 GCA_017624175.1 Lachnospiraceae bacterium
GGAACGGGGGAATCTCTGTGTTATCAATACCGGGCGACCCTTTCTGCATTTGGTGGACCAGATAAAGGCCCTGGGCTTTGACGCGTACATCTGCTCCTGCGGCGGCTATATTCTGGCAGATGGGGAGCTGCTTTTGCATGAGAGCTTTCCGGGAGATTTCTGCAGGAGAGCGGCGGATTATGCCCGTAAATGCCGACTCAACATGTACTATGAATCGGAAAGGGGCCTTTGCGTGGATTACCGCCGGGAGATCGACGGGGAAATCCAGGAGGAGATGAAGCGCTTTCTGGCCCGTGGAATCCCGGTTGAGACAGAAGCCACAGGCGAGGATTTCCGCTTTGACAAGTTCTGTATCCGGCTGAAGCCGGACAGCGATATGGCGGCTTTTGAGACATTCATTGCGCCCTATATGGACATCATAAAGAGGGATGAAATTCTCAGAGAATGCGTGAAAAAGGGCATATCCAAGGCGACAGGGATTCAACTGGTGACTGCCCATTATGGCGTTCCTTACGAAAACACCTACGCCATAGGGGACAGCCAGAATGATCTCCTCATGCTGGCAAGCGTCTGCCACGGTATCGCTATGGAGGAGGCCCCGGACAATGTGAAGGCAGCGGCTGAATATGTGACCGCAGGTTTGATGAGCGGGGGCGTGGCAAAGGCCCTTGTGCACTACGATCTTTGCTGACAGATAGCAATGGCGTGTTTTCGCCGGTGACCGGAGGAATGTATTATCCGGATGCGGTGAACGAAATTTGTCAAGGACTATTTTTACAAGCATCCCGTATGGATAACAAAAGCCGTCCCGCTTCATGCACAAAAGCGGGACGGCCATTTTTTCGTCTGCGATTCCATCCGGGAAAAAGGAAACAGAATCGTTCGAAATACGGAAAATAAGTTGTTTTTTTGGTATCAGGAATTGTCCGGCAGGGCAGGCTGGATTTTCTGATGCAGATACCCTTCCCGGACACCGTAGTGGCTGACGGTAACTGTCTGGGCGCCATACTGATCCATGAGAAACGACAGCAGCAGGATACCGGGCACCAGCGTGTGAATCCGTTCCGGCTCATAGAGCAGGATCAGATCTATAGCATCCTTATCGTTTTTGCACAGGCATCTGGTCAGCGCTTCCAGCTGCTCCCGGTTGAAGGTTCGGCTGTCCTCCGGCAGCGCCGGAACCGATCATTGCGATTTTCATAGGCTGGTCTCCCTATTATGCAGTTTCCGATGGAAAAGCTTGCTGATTGCAGCTTGCCACAGTCAGCAGCCAGATGCAAGGCCGCCCTCTCGCAAAAGACAGAAAGGCGCAGCCTCCTCACAGGACCGTCCTGCCGCCCCCGACAAAGCCAGGGACGGGAAGATGGTCAGCATCATGCAAAGGCACAGCAGAATGCCGGGCAATCGCTTCTTTGTACTTTTTCTTCACTTTCTCCCCGTGGTTTCCCACGGAGCGTAACCCCTTATGATTCCGGCGGCAGCAGGCCGTCCGGGGAAAAGTTATAGCGCAAGGCAAGCTGCCGGAACAGCTCCTCCATGACCTCTCGGGCAATGGTGCGTATATCCAGTCCCCTAAGGAAGGCGAGGACCCTTTGCAGCTCCTCCTCCGGAACCTTGTAACCCCGCAGCGCCAGGGTCACGAACCGGGTCAGCTTCCGCTCCAGCGTAAAATCCTCTGTGCAGGGATGTACCATATACGCCCGCATCAGTCCCGCCGTGCCAAGCTCCAGCTCATAAAAGTCCTGCTCCGTCAATGCGGGCTGATAGGGGCCAAAGATTTGATACAGCTCCTTGGCCGTGGCCTGCTGGATGTAGTCCAGCAGATGCTGCCGGGTGTAGGCTTCCAGATAGATTTCCCGCAGGTTTTCGTTCAGCTCCGTCAGCGTGATCTGCAGCGCGGTTTCCGCCGCATAGATATACACCGGCGGCAGCACTGCGCCTGCAACGTTTCGGGCTACGCCGAACTGGTTTTCAAACATGAAGTTCACCAGCTCCAGCAAAACGCCGTCCTTGCTGTGGAACAGATTCTGAAAGCTGCTGGAGGAAACCTGCGCCTCCCTGAGAATCTGCTGCATGGTCGTTCGCCGGTATCCGTTTTCCAGAAACAGCCTGACACAAGACTGCAGAATCCGCTTTTTCGTCAGAAGCCCATCGCTTCGAATTGCCATTTACTCATGCCTCCTGCCACGCCACTTGGCTTGAAATTTTATTCTATGCTATAACATATGTGTGTTCATTT
Organism: Lachnospiraceae bacterium; assembly: GCA_017624175.1. Classification (GTDB taxonomy): domain Bacteria; phylum Bacillota; class Clostridia; order Lachnospirales; family Lachnospiraceae; genus Acetatifactor. Next base: position 2,240 of record JAGANP010000318.1, read on the forward strand.
TTCAAGATGGGGGCAGTGGAATTTTAAAAAAATATTGAAAATATTAAAAAGAGCCTTGTGTTATAAGCGTAGTGGAGGATTGCAGCTTTCCGTGCGAGGAAAGTCAGGCCAGGTGCATCTGAAATTGCGTCGCATAAAA
>JAGANP010000319.1 GCA_017624175.1 Lachnospiraceae bacterium
CCCAGACCCAGATACAGCAGGATTTCCCTCCATCGCTTTTCCCGGATCAGCCCTGCGGCGGGCTTTAGCACCAACAGCAGAATCAGTCCTGCCGTCAGCTTCAGAGTCAGTGCATAGACGCCCGCCACGCACAGCAGGGCATAGGGCACCAGGCCCTCCCCCGCCGCTTTGCTGTCACGCTCCAGGCACAGCAGCCATTTGATGACAATGAAAAAGAGCGTACACATGATCAGATAATCGGAGCTGGGCGCCGTCACCTCATCCCAGATCGTAACCAGATAATAAACGGCCCCGATCATGGCATAATCCGCCAGACGCAGCTTTTTCTCTTTCCAGGTGCGCCCCAGCTCCAGCACGGTACTGCTGAGCAGCAGGGCAAAAAAGCCGCTGGCGGTATGCAGGGACTGGCCCACCAGCCATTTCATACTGTACAGGGCATTGACCGCAAAGGCGGCGCTGTTGTAGGCAAACCGTTCATGCAGATTCCCCAGTCCGGGCACCACGCCGTATTCCTCAATCCAACGGATGCTCTGGGCATGATAAAGATCCGAATCATACGCCATATAGCCCCTGGAGGAAAAATAAGCCCACAGCAGAAAGAGCAGGAGCAGCACTGCCTTTTTCCCCGCCGCCGTCTCTTTCCACCAGCTTTCCAGACTCCGGCGCATCCGGCCGTGCAGCGCTGCCGCCGTTCCTGCGCAGATCAGCAGCAGCAGAATATTGGCAGCCATTCCTACCTTATAAAAAAGGCTGAAAATTTCTGCATATACCGTCACGGCAATCAGCCCCGCCATCAGGATACTGTCTATTCCCCGCAGGCGGTAATGCAGCTTTTTTTCCGCCAGATAAGCAATGCCGTACCCGGTGCAGAATGTGGTTAATATGATATACAGCCAGTTCAGTCCTATGCTCAGCATCGTACTTCTCCTCACAGTTCTTTATATAAAATGCTCTTTCAGCTTCTTCAGCGCTTTCTTCTCAATCCGGCTCACATAACTGCGGGAGATATGCATCCGCTCCCCGATCTCGCTCTGGGTCAGTTCCTTGTTTCCCTGCAGGCCGTACCGGAGGATGAGGATCTCCCTTTCCCGCTCCGTCAGCTCCTGCTCCATCAGCAGCAGAAGCCTGCGGACATTGCTGCGGTATTCCAGCGCCTCCACCACATCCTGCTGCTCCTGCTCGATCACGTCCATCAGATGGATCTCATTTCCCTCTTTGTCCTGCCCGATGGGCTCATACAGGGAGATTTCCCGGGAAGTCTTTTTCTTGCTGCGCAGCAGCATCAGCAGTTCATTATCTATACATCTGCAGGCGTAGGTTGCCAGTCTGCCCTTTCCTGCATCAAAGGTATCAATGGCTTTGATCAAACCGATACAGCCGATGGAGATCAGATCTTCCATATCCTCATCCACATTCTGGTACTTTTTGGCCACATGCGCCACCAGGCGCAGATTGCGTTCAATCAGAATATCCTTGGCAGCTCTGGCCTGGTCGGCATCTCCTTCCCTGAGCAGGCGGACATAGCAGGCTTCTTCTCCGGGAGTCAAAGGCTTTTGAAAGGTCTTCAAGCATAGCCTCCACAGGATCATCTTACCTCTAGTCTATGTGAATAGGACATTACAAGTGCCTTTCCCACTTTGGGAATCCGCTTTATGAAATCTATCCCGGCAGCTGCGGCTCCAGAAAATCCGCCATCACATAATTGGCCAGATCCAGCCCCCTCTCGGTCAGATGCAGATATCTGCCTCCCACCCGGTCCGTATACGCCAAGAGGTCCTCTTTTATATGCTTCTCTATCACCTGGCCGTAGATTTGCTCCAGCTCATAATGAAAGGTATTATAAAAATCCTGCACGGCAATGCCCGCCGTCAGCCGAAGCCCCAGGAACAGATACTCCTCCATCTGCTCCGTCAGGGACAGCTGCTGCAACTGCTCCCGCTGCCCCAGCGGATCCGTCAGGTACCGCTGCAGCTCCCGGCCGTTCTGAAACCGTACATTCTCCACCAGGGAGGCCGCCCCGATGCCAAAGCCCAGATAATTTTCCCGGGTCCAATAGCCCACATTGTGGCGGCATACGCAGCCGTTCCTGGCATAATTGGAGATTTCATAGCGCTCATAGCCATATTCCTGCAGGATCTCTTTCGACAGCACATACAGCTGCCTCTCCGTTTCCTCCCGGGGCAGTTCCAGCGCTCCCGCCTCATAACGCTCCGCCAGAGGCGTCCCCTCCTCCAGAATCAGGCTGTAAGCCGAGATATGCTCCGGCGGGGGGATCAGCTCCGCCACCCGCCGCAGGGTAGTCTCATAGGATTCCAGGGTCTGCCCCGGCAGTCCGCTCATCAGATCCACATTGATATGGGTAAACCCCGCCGACACTGCCGCTTCATAGGCGTCCAGAAACTGCTGATAGGTATGGATCCGTCCCAGCGCTTTCAGCTCCTCATCCCAGGTGGACTGCAGCCCCAGACTCAGGCGGTTGATTCCGGCATGGTAAAATTGCTTCAGGGTATGCACATCCACCGTGCCCGGATTGGCCTCCAGCGTTATCTCCGCATCCGCCGCCACCTGATACTGACAGCGCAGCGTATCCAGAAGCCGCCGGATCCACTCAGGCTTTAAGATGCTGGGAGTTCCTCCGCCGATAAAGACGGTGGATACCTGATATTCCCGGTATTCCGCCGCTCTGCCCCGCATTTCCTGCTCCAGGGCCCGCACATATCTTTCCTGGGTTTGAAGCCCCGCCGGGGCAGAGAGGAAATCACAGTATTCACATTTGCGGATGCAGAACGGAATATGCAGATAGATTTCCAGTGTTTTCAGATGCTGCTTCATGCTGCTTTCCTCACATCTCCCAGACAATGCCTGCCCTGCGGCGCAAAGCCTTCCTGCGCTACTTCCGGTCATCCAGCTTCAGCACGCTCATGAAAGCTTTCTGGGGAATCTCCACATTGCCGATCTGGCGCATGCGCTTCTTGCCCTCCTTCTGCTTCTCCAACAGCTTCTTTTTCCGGGTGATATCGCCGCCGTAGCATTTCGCCAGCACATCCTTGCGCATGGCCTTCACCGTCTCCCGGGCGATGATCTTGCCGCCCACCGCCGCCTGAATGGGAATCTCAAACAGATGCCTGGGGATCTCATCCTTTAACTTCTCACACATCCTCCGCCCCCTCTCATAAGCGGAATCCGCATGCACGATAAAGGACAGGGCGTCCACCTCTTCCCGGTTGATCAGGATGTCCAGCTTTACCAGACTGGACTGCTCATAGCCCTTTAAATCATAGTCAAAAGAAGCATAGCCCCGGGACCTGGATTTCAGCGCATCAAAGAAATCGTAAATGATCTCATTTAAGGGCAGTTCATATTTTAACAGGGCTCTGGTACCCTCAATATATTCCATGCCCAGATAACGGCCCCGCCGCTCCTGGCACAGCTCCATGATCGCCCCGATAAACTCGCTGGTCACCATGATCTCCGCACTGACAATGGGCTCCTCCATATATTCGATCTCCGAAGGATCCGGCAGATTGGAGGGATTGGTCAGGCTGATGACCTCCCCGTTAGTCTTGTACACCTTGTAGATTACCCCGGGGGCCGTGGTCACCAGATCCAGATTATACTCTCTCTCCAGTCTCTCCTGAATGATTTCCAGATGCAGAAGTCCCAGAAAACCGCAGCGGAAACCAAAGCCCAGGGCCACGGAGGTCTCCGGCTCGTAATTCAGGGAAGCATCATTTAACTGCAGCTTTTCCAGGGCGTCCCGCAGATCCGGATACTTGGCTCCGTCCGCCGGATACATGCCGCAGTAAACCATGGGATTCACCTTCTTGTAGCCGGGCAGTGGCTGGCTGCAGGGCCTGTCCGCTTCCGTGATGGTATCGCCCACCCGGGTGTCCTTCACGTTCTTGATGGAGGCGGTCAGATATCCCACCATGCCGGCAGAAAGCTCGTCACAGGGAATGAACTGGCCAGCGCCGAAATAGCCCACTTCCACCACATCAAAAGCTGCTCCGGTGGCCATCATCTTCACTTTGGATCCCTTCTTCACAGTGCCTTCCATGATTCTGAAAAACACGATAACGCCCTTGTAAGGGTCATAGAGGGAATCAAAAA
>JAGANP010000320.1 GCA_017624175.1 Lachnospiraceae bacterium
ATATTGCCGGAGGTATTATGGCTCTCCAGAATCCCATAGGCAATGGTGTTTCTGGCGGCCTCCTCTCTGGTGATCTCCTTGCCTGTCTTCGCCTTAATGGCGGCCTGAGCTTCTCCGTCATCCGGCACAATCTCGCTGCCGCCGAGCAGATAAGCTCCTCTTTCTAATAATGTAACCATATACTGGCCCCTGCCTTTCTGTTTCTTTATTTCAGCGTCACCTTGTCCAGATGCCAGATCTCATCCACATACTGCTGGATGGTTCTGTCGGAGGTAAACTTGCCGGAGCAGGCCACATTCAGAATGGCGCTCTTTGCCCAACCGGCCTCGTTCCTGTAAGCGGCCTCCACTCTCCTCTGTGCCTCCGCATAGGACTTGAAGTCTTTCAGGATAAAATAGGTGTCCGCCTTGGAGGTACTCTGGGTATTCAGCAGAGAGTTATACAGATGGCGGAACAGCTCCGTATCGCTGGAATAGGTGCCATTAATCAGCTGCATCAGTACCTTGCGGATATCCTGATCGTTGTTGAAGATCTCCATGGGGTTGTAGCCGCCGTGGTTCTCATAGTTGATAACCTCATCGGAGGACAGACCGAAGATAAAGGCATTCTCCTCCCCTACCTCTTCCACGATCTCCACATTGGCGCCGTCCATGGTACCCAGGGTCAGAGCGCCGTTTAACATGAACTTCATGTTGCCGGTGCCGGACGCTTCCTTGCTGGCGGTGGAGATCTGCTCGGACACATCTGCCGCTGCAAAGATAATCTCCGCATTGGAGACGTTGTAGTTCTCGATAAATACCACCTTGATCTTGCCGTTAATGGAAGCATCATTATTGATCACATCCGCCACGGAGTTAATCAGCTTGATGGTCAGCTTGGCATTGCGGTAGCCTGCCGCCGCCTTGGCGCCGAAGATAAAAGTTCTGGGATAGAATTCCATATCCGGGCGTTCCTTGATCTCGTTATACAGATACATCACATGCAGGATGTTCAGCAGCTGTCTCTTGTACTCGTGCAGACGCTTTACCTGTACGTCAAAGATGGAACGGGGATCCACTTCCACACCGTTGTGCTCCAGAATATATTTTGCCAGACGCACCTTGTTCTGATACTTGATATTCATAAATTCCTGCTGTGCCTTGGTGTCGTCCGCATAGATCTTCAACCGGCTGATCTGGGGCAGATCCGTGATCCACTCATTGCCGATATGATCCGTAACCCAATCTGCCAGCAGCGGGTTGCCGTGGAGCAGGAAACGTCTCTGGGTGATGCCGTTGGTCTTGTTGTTGAAGCGCTCCGGGAACATCTCATAGAAATCCTTCAGCTCCTGCTTTTTCAGAATCTCCGTATGTAATTTTGCCACACCGTTGACTGAATAACCGGAAACGATAGCCAGATGGGCCATCTTTACCTGCCCGTCATAGATGATTGCCATCTTGCGGATCTTTTCCTGTACATTTACGCCGGGCACATTGCTGTATTTCTTTTCGATTTCGATAATAAATCTGCGGTTGATCTCCTCCACGATCTGATAAATACGGGGCAGCAGCCGGGAGAACAGCTCGATCGGCCATTTCTCCAGCGCCTCGGCCATGATCGTGTGGTTGGTGTAGGCACAGGTCTTGGTGGTTACCTCCCAGGCCTCGTCCCAGGTCAGGTAATACTCATCCATCAGGATACGCATCAGCTCGGCGATCGCCACCGTGGGATGGGTATCGTTCAGCTGGAAGGTTACCTTTTCATAGAACTTGCGGATATCGGTATGGGTACGCATGTACTTGGCCACCGCCTCCTGCACGGAAGCAGAGATGAAGAAATACTGCTGCTTTAAGCGCAGCTCCTTGCCTGCATAATGATTGTCGTTGGGATAGAGCACCTCCACGATGTTTCTGGCCAGGTTCTCCTGCTCCACCGCTTTCTGATAATCGCCCTTGTCAAAGGAATCCAGCTGGAAGCATACCACCGGCTCCGCATCCCAGATCCGCAGGGTATTTACAATGTGGTTGCCGTAGCCCACGATGGGCAGATCGAAAGGAATGGCATTGACAGACTGATAGCCTGCCTGCTCAAAGTGCTCCCGGCCGTTCTCATCACGGGTCACGGTAACATAACCGCCGAACTTTACCTCTTTCTTATACTCCGGGCGGCGCAGCTCAAAGGGGTTGCCGTCAGCCAGCCAGTTGTCCGGTACCTCCACCTGATAGCCGTCACGGATCTGCTGCTTGAACATACCGTAACGGTAGCGGATGCCGCAGCCGTATGCGGGGTAGCCCAGGGTAGCCAGGGAATCCAGGAAGCAGGCCGCCAGACGGCCCAGACCGCCGTTGCCCAGAGCTGCATCGGGCTCCTGATCCTCGATCAGGTTCAGATCCAGTCCCATCTCCTCCATGGCCTCCTTTGCCTCGCTGTAAGCCATCATGTTGATCAGGTTATTGCCCAGAGCACGGCCCATGAGGAACTCCATGGACAGATAGTATACCATCTTGGGATCTTCCTTTTCATAGGCTTTCTGGGTATCCATCCAGTCCTCCACGATCTGATCCTTTACGGCATAGGACACTGCCTGGAAGATCTGCTGGGGGGTAGCCTCATCCAGATTCTTGCGATACAGGGTCTTTACATTATACTGCACACTTCTTTTGAAAAGCTCTTTGTCAAATTTCAGCTTCTTCGTTGTGGTGGTACTCTTCATGCTTATTCTCCTTTTCTGTTTGCGTTTACAGACAAACTGATATTCTGCTGCCCACAGCCAGGCGATACACGCCTTTGCGCTGATGAGTCCGTCTTCATAATCGCCAAATGCGCTTATAATTGATTTGCAACAATATATTATACCAAATGTTCTCAACGATGCCAACTACTTTTTTAGTTTTCCCATTGCAAAAGTTTTCAAGGTCGTATCATTTTTACAATTTCATCAAAAGACTCTTCTGCCATACCCCTATTCACGATCTCCATCAATTCCTTCCAGTCTTCATGCGCCAATTGGCCTGCAAAACTCATGCGTACGTCACCCTTGTCCCTGTACGGGAAAAGATATGACACGGTAAAGGAAACGGGGGCGGTTCCATCTGCCGTTGCGGGAAATCCTATCTCTTTTATACAGCCCGAATCGTCCACTATGCAAAACGATGCGCTGTTACCCATATCAACTTTCAACACATTATTTGTAAGGATAAGTTCCTCTTTCGTGAGAAGTCCTAACGCCTCTTCTCTGTCGGTGTCATACAATGAAAAGGCATATGTCAGGGAATTACCCTCGCCATCTCCGCATCTTCTCTCCACGCTTACAGAGTATATTTCCTTTCCAAAAGAGAGTTTGGTCTCCAGCTCATTCTCCTGCCACTGCTCATATAGTTTCTCCCATTCGCTGAGTTCGTCACTCTGCTGCGAATCAACCGAGCTGCCGCAGCCTGTTAACAAGATCATACACAGACTGAATAAAATGACTTTGCATTTATTTTTAGTAATATCCATTACCGTTTTGATCTCCCATAAACCATACGGGTTCCGCTCGGCGGATGCGTCCCCAAAAGACGCATCCGCACCGAGACTACACTCTCTCCACGCTGATGGTCACGGTCTCGCCGTTGACATTCCACTCTTTGGATACCGCATAGGAAGCTCCCTCGGTCAGTTCCTCCGCCAGCACCTTTCCGCAGATGGCCTCCCGATTCTTATCGGCAATCTCATAGAGCTTTGCATTGCCGCTTAAGGATACCCGGATATGGTCCATGACCTCAAAATCCGCTTCCTTACGCATGGTCTGGATCTTGCTGATGATCTCATAGACAAAGCCTTCCTCGATCAGCTCCTCGGTCAGATTGGTGTCCAGCACCACGGTCATCCGATTGTCCTTCTGGGAGACATATCCGGCCTTCTGTGCCATGCTGATCAGCAGATCCTCTTTGGTCAGTTCCACGGTCACACCGTCCACATCAAACCGCAGACAGCCCTCCGCATTCAGCTCATCCATGGCCGCATTGCCGTCCAGGGCAGCCAGGGTCTTCTGGATCCCGCCTAACTGCTTGCCGTACTTAGGGCCCACGGTTCTCAGCTGGGGCTTAAAGCTGTAGGAAGTGAAGTCACGCACATCGTCGGTGAAGACCACTTCCTTGACATTCAGTTCGTCCTTGATGATATCGGTGTAGAAAGAATCCAGCCGGAAGTCCGCCTTGATATACATCCTGCCGATGGGCTGACGGTTCTTGATGGCCGCATCGTTCCGGCAGGCACGGCCCATCACCACCGCATCCAGCACATCCTCCATGGACTCCTCCAGCGCCTTGTCGATCATCTCCGCATGTACCTGGGGGAAATCGCACAGATGAATGCTCTCCGGTGCATCCCTGTCGATGCTGCGCACCAGGTTCTGGTAGATATCCTCCGTCATAAAGGGAATCATGGGGGCTGCGGCCTTGCTGATGGTTACCAGCGCCGTATACAGGGTCATATAGGCATTGATCTTGTCCTGCTCCATGCCCTTTGCCCAGAAGCGCTCACGGCTGCGGCGCACATACCAGTTGCTCATCTCATCCACAAACTCTTCCAGCGCCTTGGCAGCCTCCGGGATCCGGTACTGATCCAGATTCTCGTCCACTTCGCCCACAACGGTATTTAACTTGGACAGCAGCCACTTGTCCATAACGGGCAGTTTGTCATATTCCAGGGTATATTTTGTGGCGTCAAAATTGTCAATGTTCGCATACAGGATGAAGAAAGCATAGGTATTCCACAGGGTACCCATGAACTTCCTCTGGCCCTCCTGCACGATCTTGCCGGAGAAGCGCTTGGGCAGCCAGGGGGCGGAGCTGGTATAGAAATACCATCTGATGGCATCGGCGCCGTACTGGGCCAGCGCATCAAAGGGATCCACCGCATTGCCCTTACTCTTGCTCATCTTCTGACCGTTTTCATCCTGCACATGGCCCAGCACGATAACATTTTCATAGGGGGCCTTGTTAAAGAGCAGTGTGGACTCCGCCATCAGGGAGTGGAACCATCCTCTGGTCTGATCCACAGCCTCGGAAATGAACTGGGCCGGGAACTGCTTTTCAAACACTTCCTTATTTTCAAAAGGATAGTGATGCTGTGCAAAAGGCATGGCGCCGGAGTCAAACCAGCAGTCCAGCACCTCGGGCACTCTCTTCATGGTACCGCCGCACTTGGGGCAGGTATAGGTCACTTCATCAGTATAGGGCCGGTGCAGCTCCACCTTGGCCGCATCCGGGTTACCGGCTTTCTCCGCCAGCTCTGCACGGCTTCCGATGCACTCCTGATAGCCGCAGGAGCATTCCCAGATATTCAGCGGGGTTCCCCAGTAACGGTTACGGGAGATCGCCCAGTCCTGGATATTCTCCAGCCAGTTGCCGAAACGGCCGGTGCCGATGGACTCCGGGATCCAGTTTACCGTATTATTGTTGCGGATCAGATCCTCCTTTACCGCCGTCTCCCGGATACACCAGGATTCTCTTGCATAATAGATCAGCGGGGTATCGCATCTCCAGCAGTGGGGATACTCGTGCTCAAACTTGGGGGCGTCGAACAGCTTGCCCTGGCTGTCCAGATCTTTCAGGATCTGGGGATCCGCTTTTTTCACAAAGATGCCTGCGTAGGGAGTCTCCTCCGTCAGCTGGCCCTTACCATCCACAAACTGTACAAAGGGCAGATCGTATTTTCTGCCCACATTGGCGTCGTCCTCACCGAAAGCGGGCGCAATGTGTACAATGCCGGTACCGTCGGACATGGTAACGTAGTTGTCACAGGTCACGAAAAATCCCTTTTTCCCCTGCTTTTCTGCGGCCTCACCGGCACAGGCAAACAGCGGCTCATATTCCTTATGCTCCAGATCCCTGCCCACATAGGTCTCCAGGATCTCGTAGGCGGGCTTTCCTTCCTCCGCCAGCTTCCCCAGCACATTGTCCAGCAGCGCCTGGGCCATATAATAGGTATAGCCGTCGGCGGCTTTTACCTTGCAGTAGGTCTCGTCGGGATTCATACACAGCGCCACATTGGAGGGCAGGGTCCAGGGAGTCGTAGTCCAGGCCAGGAAATACGCATCCTCGTCCTTTACCTTAAAGCGCACCACAGCGGAGCGCTCCTTTACATTCTTATAGCCCTGGGCCACCTCCTGAGCGGACAGAGGGGTGCCGCAGCGGGGGCAGTAAGGCACGATCTTAAAGCCCTTATACAAAAGGCCCTTGTCCCAGATGGTCTTCAGCGCCCACCATTCGGACTCACTGAAATCATCATGATAGGTCACATAGGGATTGTCCATATCGGCCCAGAAGCCTACGGTGCCGGAGAAATCCTCCCACATGCCTTTGTA
>JAGANP010000321.1 GCA_017624175.1 Lachnospiraceae bacterium
GAATAACGAGCTTGCCAATACCGGTATCGGTAAGGCCTATCTGACTGCAGGCGACAATAAGGCGGCAATGCATTACCTGAAACTGGGCATGAACCGTAAATACTATTCGATTGCCTTTAAGAGATACCGGAATGAGATCCTGAAGGAAAATCTGAGTCTGATCATGACAGTGGTGATCGTATTGATTGTCCTGCTGATCGTGTATAAGAAATACCTTAAACGTATCATCAGAGCAAAATTCAGAAAAGGAGGGCTTACCTGATGAAAGAGTTGTTTTCCAAGGAAAAATGGAAATATGCATTTTACACTGTAAGCCATCCTATGGATGCTTATTATGAGATCCGGCATCGGGAGCGGGGAAGCGTGGCAGTGGCTTTTGTACTGGTGATCCTGTTTTCTTTCAGCTTCTCGATCAACCGTATGTCAGCCAGCTTCATCGTCAATGACGTGGATCCGCTGACGGTAAACGCACTGCCGGAGCTGATTTCCGTACTGCTTCTGTACGGGCTGTTCTGTGTGGGCAACTGGTCCATCACCTGTCTGATGAACGGTGAGGGCAGGCTGAAAGATACGGCTATTGCCGTGGGTTATGCCATGATACCGATGATCATCTGCTTTAATATCGGTACGATTTTCAGCCAGTTTGTGACGGAGGATGAAGGGGCTTTCTATACGATTATTATGGGCCTTGGCATTGCCTATGCGTTGATCATGGCGTTGATGGGGATCATGCAGATCCATAACTACACACTGGGCAAGACGCTGATTACCATCTTCCTGACCTTTATCGCCATGTTCATCATCATTTTTATCGCTTTGCTACTGTTTGACTTGCTGAACCAGTTATATAGCTTCGTCTACAGCATTTACCAGGAACTGATATTCAGGATGTAGGAGGACGAAGAGATGCAGACAAGTAAAAAGATATTAATCGGATTTGTAAGCATTATTGCGGTGATTGTCGTGATCTTTGCGGCACGCTGGCTGATCCGCTACTATTTTTACAACGATTACAGAGACGATCTGTCCTCCTATGACTACGAGGAGGGAACCGTCTTTGAACCCATCAGTGAGGAAAGCAGCGATGTGGCGGGGATGGTTCTGGCGGCGGAGAATGAGACGCTGAAGCTTTATGTCAATACTTCCACAGCAGAGATCGCTGTGGTGGATAAGCGTAACGGGCAGATCACCTATTCCAATCCGCTGGATGCAGATGAGGATACGATTGCTACATTAACGAATAAGAATTACCTGAAATCCCAGTTGGTAGTAGATTATTTTAACACGGTCAGAACCCAGGGAACCATGGATTCTTTCAGCTACTGTGTGGACAGAGGACAACTGGAGGTGGAGGGAATTGAGAACGGTATCCGGTTTCTGTATACCATCGGCGATCTGACCAGTTCTACCGGTATCGTTCCCCAGTATATCAGTGCGGAGACCCTGGAGCGGGTGCTGAATGCACTGGATGACGAGGGCAGGAGTTTCGTCCAGAAGAAATATACGGAGAGTGATGTTGCGGACGATTATTATGAGCTTCTGGAGTCCGCAGCAAAGGGCGCTTCTCAGATTCGTAATCTGAACAGGTACTTTGAAGCCGCCGGATTTACAGAAGAGGACTATATCACGGAAATGGAGAATTCCGGTGTGGAGGGAGCGATTCCGATCTCCTTTGTGATTCCGCTGGAGTATCGTCTGAATGCGGATGCCGTAGATGTATCCATTCCCATGAAGGCAGTGGAGGAGAACGGCGGCGGAACCATCTTCCGTATTCAGCTGCTGAGATACTTCGGTGCAGCAGGCACGGAGGAAGAGGGCTATATGCTGGTGCCCAACGGCTCCGGTTCCCTGATCAATTTTAACAACGGCAAGGCCAGCGCAGCGCAGTATTCCGAATATGTATATGGTATTGACCCTCTGGCAGCCGAGTATACGGTCCGGGAGAATACGGAAAATACCAAGCTGGCGTTGTTCGGCATTTTCCGCAACGATAGTGCGGTTTTTGCCACCATTGAGGATGGAGCAAGTTTTTCTTTGCTGACCGCTTACGTGTCGGGAAAGATTAATGAGTACAATTTTGTATTTCCCACCTTTGTGCTGAGGGGCAATGATAAGCTGGCTATGTTCGGTACCACCGGCAACGAGGCAGATATCCCCATCGTGGAGACCAACCATTATGATGCGAATATCACGGTGAAATACACGATGCTGGACAAAGAGGACGCTACTTACTCCCAGGCAGCCAATTATTACCGGGAGCGCCTGATTGCGGAGGGCAAGCTGACTGCAGAGACAGAGGCAGATGCGGACCTGAAATTCTATTATGATGTACTGGGCGGTGTGACCATGACCAAGTTCTTCCTGGGCACCCAGTACAACGGTATGTATGTGATGACGGATTTTGATGAGGCGGCCGGGATCTATGAGGATCTGAAAGCCAGCGGAATCACCAATCAGGTTATGAATTTCCAGGGCTGGATGAACCATGGTTATCACCATGATGTGGTGGATAAGATCAAGGTGCCCGGATCCATGGGCGGGAAGTCCGGTCTGGAAGATCTGAGTCAGCTGATGACGCAGGATGGCAGCATGTTCTACGGGGATGTGGCTTTCCAGGAGGTCAGCTATGTGAGCCGGCGGTATTCCTATAATAACGAGACCTCACGCTACTATGGCGCAGGCTATGTGGCGGAGCTGGGACTGGTAAATCCGGCAACCCTGCGTAAGACCTCCGGACTGGGGTATGAGGAAAATCATTATTACCTGATTTCACCCAAGTTCCTGGTGCGTTATGTGGACGCCTTTACCAAAAAGATCGGCAGATATGATATCAGCGGTATCTCCCTGAGAGATCTGGGTAATGAACTGCATTCCGATAAGAAGAGAACCAATGTCATAGACCGGGAGGCAGCTCTGGATGTGGTGCTGGCCAGCCTGGATCAGATCGAAGATACGGGAAAGAGTATCCTGATCAACAACGGCAACGACTATGCATTTGCCTATGCGGATGACATGATCAATGTGCCGCTGACGTCCAATGATTACTATATCGTGGATCAGACAGTGCCTTTTTATGAAATGCTGATCCATGGCTATATCGACTATGCGGGAAGCGTGATTAACTTAAGCGATACCTATGAGAAAGCCGATATTGTGCTGAATCTGGTGGAAAACGGTGCATCGCCCCACTTTATGTTCTCCTGGAACAATTCCAGCGAAATTAAGTATACGGGACTGAACCGCTTCTACTCCACCACCTATTCCAACTGGAAGGATGACGCAATAGCCATTTACACGGAAGTAAACAATGCACTGAAATATGTAAACGGTGCAGCCATGATCAATCATGAGGTACTGGATAACGGAGTCAAGGCTGTGACCTACAGTAATGGTGTAGTGATCTATATCAACGAAGGAACTGTGGATCAGACAGTGAACGGTGTAACCGTTCCTGCCAGAAGCTATAAGGTAGGGGGTGTTGAATAATGGAAGCAGCAAAAACAAAGAAACGCAGAAAGCGCTCTCTATCCCAAAGGCAGGCCATGAAAGGATTCCTCTTCATTGCACCCTGGCTGATCGGATTTATCTGGTTCTACGCACGAAGCCTGTTTATGACAGTGCAGTTTTCCTTTTCGAATCTGACGGTTCGGCCGGGCGGCGGATATGATCTGGATTTTGTATGGCTGGATAATTTTATTTATGCATTCCGGGCTCATGCAAGCTATAAACAGGTACTTACCACCTCCATCGGCAATATGCTGGTGGATGTGCCGCTGATCACCTTTTTCAGTTTATTTATGGCAATGCTGCTGAATCGGAAATTTAAGGGACGGACTCTGGTAAGAGCAATCTTCTTTTTACCGGTTATCCTGAATTCCGAAGCCATTGTGGATGCCATGAACCTGGCCCGTGCCATGATGAGCGGCGGTATCTCCAGTTCCAGTGCGGAGCTGGCGGCATCTGCCAGCAGTGGTATGAGCATTGACTACTATATCCAGATGTTCAGCTCTCTGGGACTGCCGGATGTGATTATTGAATATATTTCCGGCGCAGTAGGCCGTATCAGTGATATTATCAATGCCTCCGGCGTGCAGATCATCATCTTTATTGCTGCGCTGCAGTCCATACCGGGCTCCATGTACGAGGTGGCTAAGATTGAGGGCGCTACTGCCTACGAGACATTCTGGAAAGTAACTTTCCCCATGGTAATGCCCCATATCATTACCAATATCGTTTATACGGTGGTGGACAGCTTTACCAAATCCGATGTTATCGAGCTGGCGTACGAAACGGCGTTTACAGCCAAGAACTATGGTCTGAGTTCCGTATTCAGCTTAGTGTCCACGGTAATTACCTGTCTGATTCTGGTAATTGTCTGCGGACTCATACAGAAGCGAACGTTCTACTATAACTAGGAAAGGAGAAAAAAGATGAACAAGCAGAAAGCATTACCTTCCATCTCAAGTGTGAAGGCCGGTATCCAGTCCATGAAGGAAGATACGCAGTTTGCCAATGACCGTCTGCGCTGGATCAGCAACATTAAAGGCTTTATACTGGGAATATTTAGACTTGCAATTATTCTGGGTATCTGTTATGTTATCCTTGGGCCTGTAATCGGTATTATCAGCAGTTCTTTTTTCTCTGATGCCGATAGTTATAACCCGATGGTGTATCTGATTCCCCAGGAACCGACACTGTACCGCTATGAGCTGGCAATCAAATATCTGGACTATTGGAAGACCATGGGAAGTTCCCTGCTGTATTCCCTTACGCTGATGGCTCTGCAGGTGCTGGTATGCTCCATGGTGGGATACGGCTTTGCCAGATTTAATTTTCCGTTTAAAAAGGCGCTATTTGCCTGTGTAGTGGTGATGATTGTAATTCCCACCAACACCATCATGCTGCCCCTGTATATGACTTTTGCGCAGTTTGATGTATTCGGTATTATTTCAGCGATCAATGGGAGCGGCGTGAATCTGCTGTCCACGCCGGTACCCATGTATATCCTGACACTGTTTGGCTGCGGACTGCGTTCCGGTCTGTATATTTATATCTTTAACCAGTTCTTCCGGGGACTGCCCAAAGAAATTGAGGAAGCAGCTTTCGTGGACGGTGCAGGAACCTGGTACACCTATTTTCGGATCATGCTGGTGAATGCATTGCCCTCCGTGGTGACGGTGGCAATCTTCTCCATGGTATGGCAGTACAATGATACCTTTTATGCAAGATTGTTCCTGATCAGTGATGATATCATTATCAGTAAGAAGATCGCTTCTATAGAAGCAAGTATCTCCAATGTGGAGAAGATCCTGGATCCCACGATTCTGGAGCTGTTCCTGGATGCGGGCATTGTGCTGGTTATGATACCGATCATCATTATCTATGTGGCACTGCAGAAACAGTTTATTGAGGGTGTGGAAAGAAGCGGTATCGTCGGCTGACGGCGTACAGCTTTTCCAATAGCAAGTTCAACTAAAACGACAAGGAGGATGAAAAAGTTGAAGGCAAAAAAAGTTTTAGCATTATGCGTAGCAGCAGTAATGACCATGAGTCTGGCTGCATGCGGCGGCGAGGATGCAACCAACGGCAGCGTAGAAGAGTCTACAGTAGAATCTTCTTCTGTTGTTGAAGAATCCTCATCCGAAGAAGTTCCCGAGTCTTCCGCAGCAGAGGAAACTCCCGCTGCAGAAGCAGGTCCTGCAAGCGTTGATTTTGAGGACGGCCTGTACGGATTTGTTGGCGACAATACCACAGTCATCGGCGGTACGGCCGCAGGCACCTACAATGTTGTGGATTACAATGGCTCCAAGGCTCTGGAGGCGGTACCCGGCGGTAAACCCATGGCAATCGGTTTCCAGATCGACGCAATGCTGGGCGATAAGCTGGCAGATGTAAAGACCGTTGATCTGACAATCGGTGTAACAAGTGCCGACGGCAATTTCTATGCATGTTCCGGTAACCTGTACGGTGTGTATGCCGGTGAAAAGAACAATACCGCATGGTCCGTATATCTGGATACGGCCAATCCCAAGAGCGTGACCTACACGGTACCTGACGGTAAGGCTTTCGCAGCAGGAGACACCTTTGTGGTATCTCTGGAGACCGACAATGCGGCAACGGAGGGTGTTGGTTATCAGACCGTATATATTGATAACCTTACCTTTAAGGATGCTGACGGTAATGTAATCGAGGCTGACTCCGCAGCAGAGTTTGCGGTAGCTGATACCGGTATGGATCCCAACCTGATGGTTCTTAAGGATACCGTAGAGCTGGAAGGCTTTGCATGCAGCGGCAGCGGCTGGTCTCAGGGCGGATGGAATCCGATGACGGAAGAGCAGATTGCTCTGATTCAGGAGAACCTGGTACCCGGTTCCGTAATTGAGATTGAGTACAGCTCCGATGCACCTATCTGGCTGGTATCTGACGGACAGACCGGCTGGCACAGAGCAGTGGATGAGAGCACCTTTGAGGTTTGCGGCTATGTGGCAGCAGACGGCAGCAAGGTTCAGTACACCTACGAGCAGCTGGCATCCTTCTGGGGCGACGGCTTTGAGCAGAATATGACTTTCCTGCAGGGCGAGTCTTCCGCAGATTATGAGATTTACTCTGTGAAGATCGGTACCGACAGCGGTTTTGTAACCTTAGGCAGCGGCGTAGAGCTGGAAGGCTTTGCATGCAGCGGCAGCGGCTGGTCCCAGGCCGGATGGAATCCGATGACAGAAGAGCAGATTGCTCTGATTGCAGAGAATCTGGTACCCGGCTCCGTGATGGAGATTGAGTATGCATCTGATGCACCGGTATGGCTGGTATCCGATGGACAGACCGGCTGGCACAGAGCAGTGGACGAGAGCACCTTTGAGGTTTGCGGTGCAGTGGCAGACGGCAAGGTTCAGTACACCTACGAGCAGCTGGCTTCTTTCTGGGGTGAAGGCTTCGAGCAGAACATGACTTTCCTGCAGTGTGAGTCTTCCGCAGATTTTGAGATCTACTCTGTAAAGATCAGCAGCGATGTGGTACAGCGTGCACATGACATGGTAGAGCTGGAAGGCTTTGCATGCAGCGGCAGCGGCTGGTCTCAGGCTGGTCTGAATCCTCTGGATTCCGATAACCTTACGAAGATCACGGAGAATCTGGTACCCGGTTCCGTAATCAATATTGAGTATGCATCTGATGCACCGGTATGGCTGGTATCCGATGGACAGACCGGCTGGCAGAGAGCAGTGGATGAGAGTACCTTTGAGGTATCCGGTACTGTATATAAGGACGGCGCTGCTGTTCAGTATACATACGAGCAGCTGGCAGCTTTCTGGGGTGAGGGCTTTCAGCAGAGCATGACTTTCCTGCAGGGCGAGTCTTCCGCAGACTTTGAGATTTACTCTGTGAAGATCGGCCAGACAAACTAAAGGTATGCAGATCAGAACAATCCGGGGGGATTTTCCCCCGGGGTTCTGCAATTTTATTACAATATAAAGAATGGAGGAATAAATCAACATGAAGAATGTAACCAAGAAATTACTTTCTCTGGGCCTGTGTGCAGCTATGGTCGTAGGTATGACGGCCTGCGGTGACGACAGCACACCCAGCAGCAACACCGGCAATGATACTCCTGATTCCGTAGAGAGCAGTGAGAGCACGGACAGCAGTGTGGCAGAGAGCAGCGACAGCAGCAATGGTGGTGTGTACAATGAGGGAGAGACCAGAACCATCCGTATCGGTACCTGGTATGATCATTACTATGACAGCACCAATACCGATATCTATGATGATCCCAGCGTATCTGATGAGGAGCTGGCTCAGAAGCACTTTGATATCGTAAAAGAAGTAGAAGAGAAGTACAATGTAAGAATTGAGTTTGTAAACCTGACCTGGGATGGTATTCAGGAATCCATCAATACCTCTATCCTGGCAGGACAGCCTGACTGCGATATCTACGAGGGTGACCTGGGCTTCCTGATCCCTGCTGCTCTGAACGGTTTTGCTACCAACCTGGAGGATGTTCTTCCGGCAGATAATGGCCTGTTCACCGATCAGACCGTATTCTCTCAGGTAGATATCGGTAAGGAGGACGGCGTATATCTGTTCCAGTCCAACAGCGGAGAGATGCTGCTGGCTAACACCTATATGCTGGCATACAACAAGCAGATGCTGGATGAAGTAGGTCTGGAGGATCCCAACGCTCTGTATGAGAGAGGCGAGTGGACCTGGGAGAAGTGGAGAGAGTATCTGCTGGCTCTGACCAGAGATACCGACGGCGACGGCGTAATCGATGTATATGGCTATGGTTCCCGTTGGGACTTCCTGGTATATAACCTGACCATGAGCAACGGCACCACCATCGCAAGCAGCGATACCGAGAATCTGTCCAGCCCTGAGGTTGGCGAGTGCCTGGACTTCATCTACAATATGTACAATGTTGACCATGTAGCTAACCCCTGGAATGCAGACGACTTCAACTACAATCAGAACGCTTACATGGATGGCCGTGTAGCATTCTGGATTGACGCAGCATGGATCTCTGATGCAAACAACGAAAGCGGTCTGGGATTTGACGTAGTATGGTGCCCTTGGCCCATCGGTCCTTCCGGTGACGAGTCTACCAACAAGTTCAAGAACGTATCCTCCGGTAATGCATGGATGATTCCTACCGGTGTAGAAGATCCTGAGCTGGTTTACAATGTATTCTATGATTGGCAGAACTGGTACCATGACGATGTAGATCTGCGTGATAACGATCTGACCTGGTGGGAGGATTGCGCTATGACCGAGGAGAACTACGCAGTTATGGAGTACATGGGCGAGAGAGGTGCATTTGACCTTTGGAATGCTCTGGGTCTGGAGTGGGATTGGTCTCAGCTGTTAAACGGCGAGATGACTGCTGCACAGTTCCAGGAGACCTATAAGCAGAATGTACAGGATGCTCTGGACAGCTTCTTCAAGTAAGCCTTTGGAGAACGGTTTGACCTGATAATCAGCGGAGCACCTTAAGGGTGCTCCGCTTTTGCTAAAAAATACAATTAAAATGTGAGGTTCCTATGAGCGATATTAAAATGATTGCTCCTGCCGTAAAGAATGTTCCCTGGCAGGAGAAGCCCGAAGGGATCAAGGGTGCTCCGATTTGGAGATATACCGAGAACCCCATTATCGGCCGTAACCCGGTGGAGGGTGTGGCCCGTATTTTTAACAGTGCAGTAATGCCCTATGGCGATGAGTTTATCGGTGTGTTCCGCGGCGAGCAGACCAACGGCATCCCTTACATCTATCTGGGCAGAAGCAAGGATGCGATCCACTGGGATATTGAAAAGGATAAGATCCCCTTTGTGGATGAGGCGGGCAATCCTTTCATGCCCATCTATGCTTATGATCCCAGACTGGTGAAGGTGGA
>JAGANP010000322.1 GCA_017624175.1 Lachnospiraceae bacterium
AGCGGATGACCTGAGTTTTATGGAGGGGTATCAGCTGAATGTGGAGACTTTTGTGTATAATGAGATCATTGGTAACTGGCCTGCGAAGATTCTGTGCAAGAGCGACTGCAAGGGGATATGCCCGGTGTGCGGACAGAATCGGAATCTGAGGGACTGCGGCTGCGACAGCTTCGTGCCCGATCCACGGATGGCAGGAATACAGGATATCTTCAATGGAAAATGAAAACAGTATCTGTCCGTACAGATGCGGACTTTAATAAGGAGGTGTAACGATGTCTATTTGTCCTAAGAATAAATCTTCCAAAGGTAGAAGAGATAAGAGAAGAGCGAATTGGAAGATGAGCGCTCCCACTCTGGTAAAGTGCAGCAAGTGCGGCGCACTGATGATGCCTCACAGAGTCTGCAAGGCTTGCGGTTCTTACAATAAGAAGCAGGTTGTAGAAGCTGACTGATGGATACTCCATAAGAGACATAAGACTTTTCCGCTTGCGGAGAAGTCTTTTTTCATATCGGTAAATTCGTTTTAAAAAGCGGAGAAGATACAGAAAGGATTCTGTTATGGCTGACAAACGCTGGATTTTATCCGGGTTCTTGAGCAAAAAGAAAATAAGAACCCAGCTTTGCTATGTGTATCTGGGAGCGGTGTTCATCCCCATACTGGCATTGGGAATCTATCTGCTGGTCTATGTGTCCCAGCTGCTGACCAATTACTATCAGGAATCTCTGCAGGCGGAAAATACCCGGGTGCGGACGATTTTTTCCGAAGTGACGACCCAGGTGTACAAGCTGACCACGGATATCCTGTTTGACGAGGAGGTTACCGGTCTGCTGACCGCAGAGGCCTCCCCGGCAAAGGAAACCAATTACGCCACCCTTTACTGTATGCCGGTGAATCAGCTGATTCTCTCAAATGTGGAAATCTCAGATATCACCATCTATACGGACAATGCCTATGCGGCCCAATATTTGCATTTTGAGCGCATTACGGAAGAACTGGCAGCCCAGGAGTGGCTGCAGCGGGCCATGGAGAGCTCTGTCAGCTTCTGGACGACCATGGAAAGAGTGGACGCCAGCGGAAAGTCCCACTGGAGCCTTTGCCTGGTGAGGAGAGTGGCCGGTATCGGCAGTGATAATCAGGCGGTTATGGTAGTGAGTATGGCTGATAACTATCTGCAGGGACGTATCAACAGTAAAAAGTTTGGAATCCGGATTCTGACCGATGACAATAATACCTGCTTCAGCTCGGCGGTTCGGGACTACGGGCAGCCGGTGGAACTGGAGATTGATTTCGACGATAATTATTTCCGGTCCAACGGCCGGTATCGGGGGGAGGACGGCAAGATGGTGTTCTGCGATATTGCAGCGCTGAGCATGTACCGTTCCACCAGCAAGACCTATATTATGATTACCAGCGATACGGCCTATGGGGAGATTCTGCGGATTCTCCTGATCTGTGGTCTGATCATCCTGGCGGCGCTGGTGCTGCCCCTGGTGCTGATTCTGTTCTTTGTGGGCTATTTTTCGGATCGGGTAAGGGTACTGCGGCGGGAGATGAAGAAAGTCAGCAATGAAGAGTATGATATCCTGCCGGAATTCCAGGGGGAGGATGAACTGTCGGAAGTATTCTCCGATCTGCAGACCATGGTGAAAAACATCAAGGAGAAAGACGCCAGGGTATACCGCAGCCAGCTGCAGGAACAGCAGCTGCAGAATGAACAGCAGAAGATGGAGATGAAGATGCTGGCCAGCCAGATCAACCCTCATTTCCTCTATAATACGCTGGAGAGTCTGCGCATGCAGGCCCTGACAGACGGCAACCGGGATGTGGCAAACAGTATCAAGCTTCTGGGGAAGGCCATGCGGTATGTGCTGGAAAATACGGGAACCAGCTTTATCACGCTGAAAAAAGAGATTGACTATATTGAGACCTATCTGCGGATTCAGAAATTCCGGTTTGGGGACCGGGTGAACTTTACCCTGGAGGTGGCGGAGAATATTGCCACGGAGAAAGTGCTGATCCTGCCTTTTCTGCTGCAGCCGGTGATTGAAAATGCCATTGTCCACGGACTGGAGGAAATGACGGAAAATGGCCGGATCCGGGTGGAACTGACCCGGACGGGGGAGCAGCTGCAGGTCACGGTTGCGGACAACGGCATCGGCATGGACCGGGAGGAGCTGATGCAGCTGCAGGAAAATATGAACCGGAACACGCTGCATGCCGGAAGCAGCATCGGTCTGGGAAATATTAACCGCCGGATCAGGCTTTGCTACGACTGGGAATACGGGATTTCCATTGAGAGCAGAAAGGGGGAGG
>JAGANP010000323.1 GCA_017624175.1 Lachnospiraceae bacterium
AAGTACTGAGAAGAGCGGGACTTATAAGCTGTCTTGATTATTATAATGAGCGTCATGCTTTGAAGTTACGTTGAACCGCCGTATGCCGAACGGCATGTACGGTGGTGTGAGAGGGGAGAGAAAATCTCCCCTACTCGATTTGCTGTATCCTTTATTTTCTTTACTTCAACGGCTTGGCGCCGGCCTTTTCCTGGGCAGATGCCCAAAGCTTTTTAAAGAAGCCTTTCTTCTGTTCCGGCTTTTTCTCTGCCTTACCGTGCAGGCCCTTGACGTCCAGCACATAGATCCCGCTGACTACGGCCTTTACTTCCTTTTTCACCGGCACGCTTTCAAAAATCTTCTCATCACAGATCAGGGACATGATCTGGGGGCCGATCTTGGCTTTGATAATGGGCATCTTGGAGTTGCGCATCATTTTCGGGGTCTGGTCGATGACCATCTGGGGCAGCCCCGAGTCCTTGATTTTCATGCGCTTTTTATCAATGATCAGCATGGAAAGCGTCTGCTTGTTCTGCTCCAGCATCTCCTGCTGCTCCGCCTGCTTCTTCTGTGCCTTTTTTCCCAGAAAATATAAAATCACTACCACGGCGATAAGAACTAAAAGGACGATAAGTATTACGATCTGATATGTTTTCACGGATGAAACCTCCCTATTTTATTCGCTGCAACACACATTGTATCATTCTTTCTGGGCGAAATCAACCAACATTTCAGTTTCTGAATAATATTTTTAGAGATTTTCCGGCAAAAGTATGCTAGAATATTCGCAGAGAGCGTTGGGCTCTGCCCGCAGTATGCTGCGGCGGCATGGAGGGAGACATATGGAAGCGGTGTGGAGTTATCTGCAGACAGCAGGGCATTTCCTGACAGGGCATCTGATTCTGTGGAACATGTTATTTGCCATTATTATTATTTTCTTTGAGCGGAAGGATCCCAAGAGTGTATGGGCCTGGCTTTTGCTGCTGTATTTTATCCCCTTTCTGGGGTTTCTGTTTTATCTGCTGGCCGGAACCGATATGCATAAGCGGAAAATGTTCCGGATGAAGGAAGTGGAGGACAGACTGAATGAAGTGGTGCGGGGGCAGGAATATCAGCTGAAGAACAGCAGTCCGGAGGAGACGGATGAGGAGATCGACCGGTACAGGGATCTGATCATGTACAATCTGGAGAGCTCCGGGTCAGTGCTGACGAACGACAATGACATTACGATCTATACCGACGGCAATGCCAAGTTTGACGCCCTGATCGAGGATATGCGCCAGGCGAAAGAATTTATCCATATGGAATATTATATTATCAAGAATGATGTGCTGTTCCAGCGAATCCTGGAGGTACTTAAGGAGAAAGCGGCGGAGGGAGTGGAGGTACGTATCCTCTTTGACAGTATGGGCTGCCGCAGTGTGAAAGGGAAGTTCTGGAAGCAGCTGAACAGCTGGGGGATTGAGACTGCAGAGTTCTTTCCTGCGCTGCTGGGCAGACTGCAGCTGCGTGTGAATTACCGCAACCATCGTAAGATTGTGGTGATTGACAATCAGGTGGGATATGTGGGCGGCTTTAATGTGGGGAAAGAGTATATCGGTCTGGATGAGAAATTCGGTTACTGGCGGGATACGCATCTGCGGATTCAGGGCAGCGCCATATTTGATTTGCAGCTGCGGTTTATTCTGGATTGGAATTATGCGGCGAAGCAGAATCTGTTTACCAATGGCCGCTATCTGGAGCATGTCCGGCACGGCAGCGGGGAGGGCTGTAAGGTGCAGATTATCAGCAGCGGTCCGGATAATACCCTGCAGCAGATCCGGGACAATTACCTGCGGCTGATTCATAAGGCCAAACATCGGATCAGCATACAGACCCCCTATTTTATCCCCGATGAATCGGTGATCAGTGCGCTGATGATTGCCATTCGCTCCGGCGTGGAGGTGCGGATCATGATCCCCTGTATGCCGGATCATCCCTTTGTATACTGGGCAACCTATTCCTATATCGGAGACATGGTGATGGCCGGCGCCAAATGCTACACCTATGACAACGGCTTTTTACATAGCAAGGGGCTGGTCGTGGACGAGGAGGTGTTCTGCTATGGCACCGCCAATATGGACATCCGCAGCTTCTCCCTGAATTTTGAGGTGAATGCAGTGGTATACGATGCCCGCAAGGCCAGGGAAATGACGGAAATCTTTGAACAGGATCTGCAGCACTGCACGCAGATCACCAGGGAGGCCTATGCCAGCCGCAGCCTGAAGATCCGTTTTAAGGAACAGATGTGCCGTCTGCTTTCTCCGGTGCTGTAAAAAAGTTTGGGATAAGGCTTTTAATAAGGGACAAGTTGTGGTATATTATGTTAGATGCTTCGCATTTAACATTTTGAATTATCATTTTTTAATGAGTTAGAAAGGAAAAAGAAATTAAAATATGAAAAAGAGATTGGCAATGGCACTGGCGGCGCTGCTGGCAGTCGGCGTACTGGGCGGCTGCGGGGAACAGACGAGTGTTCTGAAAGATATGAAAGTGGAGAAATATGTGACACTGGGAGAATACAAGGGGATTCCGGTGGAGCTGGCAGCAGTGACGGTGGATGAGGCAGAGGAAGCCGAGGTCATGAAAGAACTGTATCTGAGCGGTGTTACCGCAGAACTGGGCGGCATCCTGGAGGGAGAAGTGGCTCAGGGCGATACGGTAAATATTGATTATGAGGGGAAAAAGGATGGTGTGGCCTTTAGCGGCGGTACGGCCAGCGGTGCATCGCTGGAGATCGGTTCCGGAAGCTTTATAGAGGGTTTTGAAGAGGGACTGATCGGCGCTGCAGTCGGAGAGACCAGGGAGCTGGAGCTGACTTTCCCGGAAAATTACCGCAATACGGAGCTTGCGGGACAGGATGTTATTTTTACGGTAACGGTGAACTTCATTTATCCTACTGAATATAGTGACGAGGTGGTGAAAGCTCTGGGGGTGGAGGATGTTGCCACCGTGGCGGATATGCAGGCGTTTGTGCATGAGTACATGGTGAGCAATGCCCAGAGCACTTACGACAGTACGCTGGAAGCCGGCGTGCTCAACGGGCTTATGAATAACTGTGTGTTTGAGGAGATCCCGGAGCATATTCTGGAGAAGTACCGCAGCAGTGTGCAGGCCAGTCTGGAGTCCCAGAGCGCCAATTACGGTTTTGATACGGAGACCTTTTGTTCCTATTTTTATGGTATGGATCAGGAGTCTTTCCTGACTGCATATGCGGAGGAGGCTGCCAAACAGAGCCTGGCGTTCCAGGCGGTAGCCAATGCGGAGAATCTGAATGTGACGGACGAGGAGCTGCAGGAAAAGCTGGAGGAGTATGCGTCCATGGGCGGCTATGAGAGTGTGGAAGACTTTCTGGGCGAACTGGACAGGGAAGAATACAGAGAATATTTTATGTTTGAAAGGGTGCTGGACTTCCTGAAAGAGAACGCCCAGATCACCGAGTATTAAACAGGGGAGGATAAGCCAATGAATCTGACAGATATTAAGGAGCTTTACCGCAACACAGCTGCCTATGCAGGCAAGGAGGTTACCATCGGCGGATGGGTGAGAAACAACCGGGATTCCAAAAACTTCGGTTTTCTGGTAATCAATGACGGCACTTTCTTTGAGCCGCTGCAGGTGGTATACGGCGACGGGCTGGATAATTTTGCAGAGATCTGCAGGATCAATGTGGGCGCAGCGCTGATCATCCGGGGCACCATCGTGGAGACGCCCGATGCCAGGCAGCCCTTTGAGATGCAGGCCCGGGAGGTGCTGGTGGAGGGCCCCTCCAGTGCGGATTACCCGCTGCAGAAGAAGCGGCACAGCTTTGAGTATCTGCGGACCATTTCCCATCTGCGTCCCCGGACCAATACCTTTCAGGCTGTGTTCCGTGTCCGCTCCATGATCGCCTATGCGATCCACAAGTTTTTCCAGGAGAGGGATTTTGTGTATGTGCATACCCCGCTGATCACCGGCAGCGACTGTGAGGGTGCAGGCGAGATGTTCCAGGTGACGACACTGGATCTGAATAATGTACCCAGAACGGCGGACGGACAGATCGACTACAGCCAGGATTTCTTCGGCAAACCCACGAACCTGACGGTGAGCGGCCAGTTGAACGGCGAGACCTATGCCATGGCCTTTAAGAATATCTATACCTTTGGCCCCACTTTCCGGGCGGAGAATTCCAATACCACCCGGCATGCGGCGGAGTTCTGGATGATCGAGCCGGAGATGGCCTTTGCCGATCTGAAAGACGATATGCTGCTGGCGGAGAGCATGCTGAAATACGTGATCCGTTATGTGCTGGAAAATGCGCCGGAGGAGATGGCATTCTTTAACCAGTTTGTGGACAAGGGGCTGATTGAGCGGCTGAATCATGTGGTGGAATCGGATTTCGCCCATGTGACCTACACGGAAGCCATTGAGATTCTGGAAAAACATAATGATGCCTTTGACTATAAGGTGTTCTGGGGCTGTGATCTGCAGACGGAGCATGAGAGATACCTGACTGAGAAAGAGTTCAAGCGCCCGGTATTTGTGACGGATTACCCCAAGGAGATCAAGGCTTTCTATATGAAGCTGAATGAGGACGGGAAAACGGTGGCCGCTATGGATTGCCTGGTGCCCGGTATCGGTGAGATCATCGGCGGAAGCCAGCGTGAGGACAAGCTGGAGGTGCTGGAGCAGCGAATGGAGGAGCTGGGCCTGCGGAAAGAGGATTATGATTTCTATCTGGATCTGCGCCGTTATGGTTCCGCCCGCCATGCAGGCTTTGGATTGGGATTTGAGAGATGTGTCATGTACCTGACCG
>JAGANP010000324.1 GCA_017624175.1 Lachnospiraceae bacterium
AGTGCGTAGGCTTTTTCAAAGCCGATGCTCATAATATTTCCCGCCTGGAGGATGAGCTGTATCACAATGATGTTTTTGATGGCGGGCAGATCCACATTCCAGATCTGCTGAAATATATTGGCTCCGTCTATGATGGCGGCCTCCGTCAATTCCTGGCTGGCATTGGAAAGTGCGGCGGTGTAGAGGATGGAGGCCCAGCCTGCGCCCTGCCAGATGCCGCTGGCGATATAAATCGTCCGGAAAGCGGCCGGCATGGTCATGAAATTGTATTCGGTGCCGAACAGTTGGTTTATGGGGCCTACCGGGGAGAGAAAAATCCGGATCATACCGCATAATACAATGACGGAGATAAAGTTCGGCGCATAGAGGATCAGCTGTATCTTTTTTCTGATGCTTCCGTGCCCGATGCGGTTCAATAAAAGAGCCAGGATAATCGGTACCGGGAATCCCCACAGCAGACCGTAGAGGCTTACTTTCAGGGTGTTGAGCAGATACCGCATAAAATCCGGGGAGGACAGGAACCGCTCGAAGTACTTGAAACCTACCCAGGGGCTGCCGAACACGCCCTGTATGGCGCTGTAGTCCTTAAACGCTATCAGGACGCCTCCCATCGGTATGTACTTAAAAATAATTGTGAGAACCACTGCCGGCAGTAAAAAGATGACATACAGCTGCCAGTTGGTCTTGACGTAGTTGAGCTTTTGCCGCAGGACGGTTTGCTTTGCCGGCCTCAAGGAAACGCTGTTTTCTGCCTTTTTCACTTTTCTGCTCCTTTCGTAAGGGAATGTTTTGTGTAACGTTTCATACCAATGAATGTTGAGGAAAATCAAAGGTTTGAAATGTTATTCAAACAAGGGTTATCAACATTTGTGTGAAACGTTTCATATCTTTGCCCATATAATACTATGCAAATTGCTGGCGTGTCAATAATATTTTCAAAAAAATTGTGCAGAATACATATTTTTATAAGCTTTTTACAAAAAACATCATCGGAAATTGTTCAAAAATTATAGTTGTAACGTTTCACGACGAGTGATATACTATTCAATAGTAAACTGGTGTAAAAACACGTCTCTGAGGCGATAGATTGAGCGCTGCAGATCAACATGGAGCGCTCCGGTACGGAGGAATGAAATGAAAAATCAGAATGTGCCTACAATGAAAGACGTTGCCCGTCACGCCGGTGTGGCGCTGGGAACCGTCTCTAAAGTCATAAACGGTATTCCTGTGGGGGAGGAATACCGGATGAAAGTGGAGCAGGCCATCAAGGAACTGAATTATGAGGTGAATACCTATGCCCGGGGATTGAAGATGCAGAAATCCAACACGGTTACGCTGATCATTCCCGATGCGATCAATCCTTTTTATGCCGCTTTTGCCCACTATATCGAGAGCGCTCTGTATAAGGAAGGACATTTCATGGTCTTATGCTGCTCCAATGGGATACTGGAAAAGGAGATCGAGTATCTGAATATGGCAGCGAAAAATCAGTCCGATGGAGTGATCGCTCTTACCTATAATGATATAGGAAAATATGTGCCTGAAAATCTGCCTCTGATCTCTTTCGACCGAATCTATACGAATCGTTTTACCCCAAGGGTGGCCTCCGATAACTTTACCGGGGGAGTCATGGCCACGGAAAAGCTGTTGGAGTGCGGCTGCAGACAACCGGCCTTTATCACATTTAATTCTCCTTACCCGGGGGAGGCGGACCGCCGGAAGAACGGTTATCTTCATGCATGTGAGCTGCATCATATTACGCCCATGTTTTTGAGTGAGTCAGGCTCCAGGGACATGCTTTCCGAGATTACAGGTTTTATCAATGCCCATCGTCATGGGGACGGTACTTTGGACTTTGACGGGATTTTTGTCAATACGGATTATAATGCGTATAAGACCTGCCGGCTGCTGCAGGATATGGGATACCGCATCCCCGAAGATATACAGATCATAGGCTTTGACGGGATACATAAATTTGGCTTTGACGAGAATGAACTGTTTGTATCCACCATTGTGCAGCCCATACCTGCGCTTGCGCAGACCTGCGTGAATATGGTGCTTTCTAAGGACAGGGAGCTTCTTCCCAGTCTGACCTTGCTGCCGGTGAGCTATCAATACGGGGGAACCACCAGGGAATAACGATGGTGTTAATGCGATAGGAGTGTGGTATTTATGACGACAGAAACGATTTTCGGGATAATGGTTACGCTAATCTGTATATTGCCGATTCTGATTCTGGGGATTGTACAATATTGCAGCAAGGAGCCGGTGGGGTTCTGGGCAGGGAAGGAGCCGCCGAAAAAGGAGCAGGTTTCCGATGTGAGAGCCTACAATCATAGGCATGGTCTGATGTGGATTCTCTATGGAGCCGGATTCTTTCTCTGCTTTTGCTGCGGTATGTTTCTGGAAGGAGCTGCGTCTGCCATACCTGCACTTGTGGAATGTATCGTGGGATTACTCTTCATGATTTTATACCACAATAAATTGGACCGCATCTATTTGAAAAAGGGGGATGGGAGAAAATGATGTTCTGGATGTTTATGTTAATCTGCGATCTGCTGATTCCGGTATCTATGATTATCATCGGAAAAGTTTTCTGCAAAAATCCGCCGAAAACCATCAATGGCGTTTATGGGTATCGCACCGCAAGGGCTATGAAAAATAAAGATACCTGGGACTTTGCCCAACGGTATTGCGGCAGACTCTGGTGCAGAATCGGCGCAGTGCTGCTGGCGCTGTCCGTATTGGCTATGCTGCCGCCGCTGGGGAAGGATACGGATGCTGTCGGAATATGGGGCGGGATCATTGCGCTCATACAGGTGATTGTCCTGATTACTGCAATTTTCCCGGTGGAGCAGGCTTTAAAGAAAAATTTTGATGAAAATGGGAAGCGGCGGAATTAAAGTATCCGGATTGCTTTTTTCTTGCACGATTCTTTTATGCCCATTATAATGATACTCATATGTTGATTCTGTCTGTACCGGAGAAAGGTAAGGGACGCTGGGGAGCAGACGGCATTACAGCGGATATACCGGGAGATCGAGCCATGAAAGGAGAACCGGCGAAATGACATATGAGGAGTTTGTCCGGAAATTTCAAATCAGACTGAATGAGCAGCAGCTTGCCGCAGTCAGGTCCATCAGCAGGCCTACATTGGTGCTGGCAGTGCCGGGCAGCGGCAAAACCACCGTGCTGCTTACCCGGCTGGGGTATATGATTTATTGCTGCGGAATCGATCCCGGCAAAATACTGACGGTTACCTACACGGTTGCCGCCACAAAGGACATGCAGTCCCGGTTTGCGTCCATCTTCGGACAGGAAGCGGCGGAGCGGCTGGAGTTTCGGACCATCAATGGAATCTGCGCAAAGATTATCCGTCATTTTGGTGCGCTGGCGGGCAAAGAACCCTTTGAACTGATGAAAGACGAAAGGGATAAGACCAGACTGCTGTCGGAAATTTACCGGGAGGTGATACAGGAGTATGCGACGGAAGCGGATCTGAAAGGACTCAGCACCTGGATCACCTATATTAAAAACATGCAGCTGACGGCAGAGGAACTGGATGCGCTCTCCGAGAAAGAAGCGCTGCCGCTGAAAGAAATTTATCAGGCATACTGCAGCCGTATGCGCTCCATGGCCAGGATGGATTATGACGACCAGATGGTCTATGCACTGAATATTCTGAGAAAAAGCCCGGAAGTACTCTCCCATTTCCAGGACAGCTATACCTATATCTGCGTGGACGAAGCCCAGGACACATCGAAGATCCAGCACAGAATCATTGCGCTGTTGGCATCCAGGTACGATAATCTCTTCATGGTAGGCGATGAGGACCAGAGTATCTACGGGTTCCGTGCCGCATATCCGGAGGCGCTTCTGGAATTTGAAGAAAATCACGAAAATGCCCAGGTTCTGCTCATGGAGGAAAACTTCCGTTCCAATGCCGGAATCGTCGAGGCGGCGGACCGTTTTATTCAGAAGAATGTATTCCGGCATAAGAAATGCATGAAAGCCCACCGCAAGGCGGGCGCAGACATCCGGGAAGTGGAAGTGAAGAGCCGGAGAGCGCAGTACGGATATCTGGCTAAGGTGGCTGAAAACTGCCGGACGGAGACGGCGGTACTGTATCGGGATAATGAAAGCATTCTCCCGGTGATTGATCTGCTGGAAAGAAAGGGCATCGACTATCGGATCAAAAATGCGGATCTGACTTTTTTCTCTCATAAAGTGATTCTGGATATCCGGAATATCATCAGTTTTGCTGCAAATCCCTATGATACAGAGCGATTCATGCAGATCTATTACAAGATCGGTACATATATGAATAAGCAGGCTGCGCAGGAAGCCTGTCGGATCAGTGTGATCAGAGAAATGCCGGTCCTGGAGGCGGCGCTTCGTTTTGGCGGACTTCCCGCAGGAACACAGAAAAGTATAAAGTCGATACAGACCCATATGGAGGGGCTTCTCTGCGAACCCGCAGCCCAGGCTCTATATCGGATCCAAAAATGCATGGGCTATGGCGATTATCTGGAGCTGGCGCATATCAGCGGCGGCAAAATACAGATTCTGGAGGCAATCGCCGCAAATGAACCCTCCGCCCTGGGTCTGGTGGAGCGGCTGCAGGAGCTTGGGGCGATCATTCAGGAAAAAAAGCCAGGGCCGGACTGCCAACTGCTCTTTTCTACCATTCATTCCAGCAAGGGCCTGGAATACGATACGGTCTATCTGCTGGATGCAAAGGACGGCATATTTCCCGAAAGCGTGATAACCAACAGAAAACATGCATCACGGGAGGAATTGAAGCGTTACGAGGAGGAGAGACGCTTATATTATGTGGGAGTCACCAGAGCCAAAAATAATCTGGTGATCTTCAGCTTTCGGGACGGCGCCACGTTCACCCGGGAGCTTCTGGAAAACGGGACGGCGGAGAGGAAAGGAGCAGAGGGGAGAGCGGCGGAAGCGCTCCAGGACAGCCGCAAAAGCCATATCGGGAATTTCAAACCGAATCAGCCTGCTGTGAAAAGCATCACGGAAGCTGCATATCGGGATAAATGGGAAGAGATCATGACCACCGGATATGTGAAGCATAAGATTTGGGGGGAGGGGATGCTGCTTTCCGCTGACGGCGATGATCTGGAAATAGAGTTTGCGCACAAGACTGCCAGATGCAGGCTGCGGTTTATGATGGAGCATGGAATGATAGAGTAGCAAAAGAGTCTTAACTGACGGTTAATAATTATTGAATCGGGATTAACCGAGCCTCCATTGCACCTTTGGGGTTCTGCACGTATACTGATAGTACCAGCTGGAAGAATCGAAAGCAAGACCGGAAGCGAGTTGACAAAACTTCGGTTTTGCAGGAATTTTTATTGGTGCAATAGCACAGGCGGGACTTGTGCTATGCAGGAAAGAGGTAAATATGGAATTGAATATGGGAAACAGAATTGCAGAACTGAGAAAGGCAAAGGGGATGACACAGGAGCAGCTGGCTGCGGCATTGGGAATATCGGCGCCCGCTGTCAGCAAATGGGAGACGGGCAGCTCCTATCCGGATATTACGCTGTTATGTCCCCTGGCCAGGGTACTGGGAACGGATGTGGATACCTTATTGGCCTACGAAGAAGAGTTGTCTCAGGAAAAGGCTGCGGAGTATGCGCAGCAGATCCTGAAAATCGGGCGGGAGCAGGGCGCAGAACAGGCTCAGGAGGAGTTGGAGCGGATATTGCATCAGTATCCCAATAGTATTCTCCTGAAATATCAGGCGGTTGCGCTGCTGACTTTTATTCTGGAGATACAGTCTCCACAGGCGGCCCCGTCTGAACTGGATAGAGGGAGAAAGCGTAAGAAAGAATTGCTGCAGCAAATTTATGAAAGTAAAGACAGGGTGTATCTGTCACCGGCGATAGTTTCCCTGGCAGCCCTGGAGCTGCAGG
>JAGANP010000325.1 GCA_017624175.1 Lachnospiraceae bacterium
AGTTCCTCTTCATCCAGCCCGATCTTGTCAAGCGCCTTTTTCTTCAGATTAAATCCGTTCATAACGGAAAGAACCAACTGATCATACTCACTGTCCGTCATTTTGCCGAAGGTCAGGCAGCCGCCATAAAGGTATTTAATTACCTTCTTCTGATCATCGGATTTTCCCCGACATAATTTGTTGACCTCTGCATTCTGTTTCATGTATATCACACCGAAAACAATTGCAGCAAAAATAATAAGTGCTAAAAATCCCATAGCGATTTCTCCTTTTTTAATTTTTTATTTAAATGATTGTGGCATCTCATTTAAACTCATCCGGTTCAGCAGTGTTCAGGATTGCAAACAGCTGCTCCTTATCGTCAGGGGATACCCCCGTCTGTTCAGCCGTATGAAGCAGTTCTCTGTATGTCGGATCCGTTTTAAATCCTTTGCGCTGAAAATAATCGTACTTTATGTAGGCATAGAAATAATAATAAATACCTTTCGGTTCGATCATCAGCGCCGCCTGAAGATACTCCTCTATCCTGTCTATGGATGCTCTCGGTGCCAGAAACGCCTTTTTCCCTTTCAGCAGACTGATTGCCGCATAAAAGAAAGTTTCCGAATGATCAAAATTATCCTCCATGGCTTTCTCAAACGCCGAAACCGCTTTATCATGCAGTCCCAATTTCAAATAACACATACCGATTGCATGGTTTAAATCCGGATGATCCGGATTCTCTGCCAGCGCTGTTCGATATGCTCCGGCGTATTGATTTACCTCCGGCATGGCCATCGCATATACGCTGTTAAATGTGGAAATGATAATGGGCTTATGACACCACTCGCATTCCTTTTGCCCGGTTGTGACTCTGGCATTGCACCCGGGACAATTCAATTCTATTACCTGCTGATTCATTCCTTTCCCTCCTCCCGGTTATCCAGCTTGAGAATAAGCTTACCGGGTTATGTCAATACTAGGACTGCGCCTGCACCCGGACTTTCGCAGAGTGTTTTAATCTGCGAAAGAGCCATCATTTTTCCTTTATTTTCAGGAAATGATGGCCCTTTCTGACGGATTATCTGACGGAGAATAATTCCGAGAGCATATTCATATTTTTTTGCTTGAGCTCCATAGAGGGATGTACATAACGATTTAACGTAATATTGACGCTGGCATGGCCGAGTATTTCACTCAGGCTTTTTATATCAAAGCCCAGTTCAATACAGCGGGTAGCAAATGTATGGCGCAGCCCATGGAAATTCATATCCTTAATATTGCATTTTCTGATTACCCTCTTAAAACGGTTCTGCATCGTTCTTGGCTCCATAAAGAAATCCTGCCCTGTAAGGAGGTACGCATTCTCCGGACATCTTGCTGCCGCAAGGAGCTGAAACAGCTCGTCCGGCAGGGGAATCCTGCGGATAGAGCATCCGCTTTTGGGAGCGGTGATCAATATGGAGGTTTTCCGTTCCTGATTTTCCTTATTTTGAATTCTCTGCATGGTTTTATTCACATAGAGACATTGTTCCTCAAAAGAAATGTCCCCCCATTTCATGGCGCATATTTCCCCAATACGGATTCCGGTATAAAGACAGACCAATATTCCCAGATTGGTCAGCGTCAGATCTCCATAGAGATACAAGCTTAACTTCTGCTGCTCAGAAATACTTAAAATGCGCATGGGTTTCTGAGACTGCCTGACCGAAAAGCTGCTGATATCTGCAACTTTTATTTTCCCCTGACGGGCCGCATAGGCAAATACAGCTTTCAGTACGGACAAAATGCCTGCAACAGTCCTCGGGGACAAACCATTCCCCTTTTTCCCGCCGGAACACAACAGTTCATTGCCAAACTCCAGAACGTCCCCACTGCTGATCCTGTCAACGGGAATGTCTGCGAACCTGGGGAAAAGATGGACAGTCAATACATTACTGTATTTTACGATACTGGAATCCTTTAACTGGGGTTTGATGGTCTCCAGCCATGCGCTGGCAAAAATTCTGAACGGTATCTCCCCCTGCCGGAGCATACTCTACGTTTTCGCTTTTCCTGCCTCTTTACGGAATTGAGCAGCAATATTCAATTTCTCCTTAACATCCTTATAGGTCTTTGCATATACATAACCGTATTTCGCTTTCCCATCCATATAGCATTTGATATAGCGCCCCTCCCAGCGGCCATCTTTCCTCTTATAAATATTTTCACCTCTCCTCGACATTGTTAAAACTCCTTTCTGACCAATATTTTGACGGCGTATGCCGTTTCCTCAACTAGATTTTGGCAAATCCTTTGTTCAATTTTAACCTTTTATTTGTTTCATATTGACAAAATATACTATAAGCTGTATAATTTAGGCGTTATCAGCTGATGGTTTTTTGCTCAGAAAACTTTCGCAGACTAAAACATTCTGCGAAAAAAATCGGTATATTATCTGGTTTATAAGCGTATAAAATAGAGCATTCTATCAAAAGCGATTTGATAACAGCGAAGCAAAAATACATAATTAACAGGAGGGTGTGTATAATGACTAAGAAAGCAACTGGTATTGTGGCTTACATTACCTTAATCGGCTGGTTAGTTGCATTCTTTGCGGGAGACAGAGAGGGTGCTAAGTTCCATTTGAATCAGGCATTGATTCTGATCATCGCCAACATTGTTTGTACGATTTTAGGATATGTTCCTATCGTAAAATATGTGGTGTGGATCATCAATATTTTCCTGTTTGTATGCTGGATCATCGGTCTGGTGGCAGCCTGCAAGGAAGAGGAAAAACAGATCCCGCTGATCGGCGGTATCCAGATCTTAAAGTAATTATCAACGAAATTACTCGACTGACAATAAGGAGCGCATTTCAGAATGCGCTCCTTTTGTAGAGGAGGAACAAAAACATGTATTATTGTAAAAACTGTGGTGAGCCCTATATGTCCGATGAAGCCGTGATGTGTGTCAGATGCGGTGTGAGCAAGGGACTCGGCTCCAACTACTGCCACAGCTGCGGCAAGCCGGTAACACCGGACACGGCGATCTGCTTAAACTGCGGCGTACCCTGCAATCCCCCCACAACAGCCAATGCGAAGTCCAAGCTTGCCGCAGGTCTGCTGGGAATCTTCTTAGGCCAGTTTGGGGTACATAATTTTTATCTGGGCTACACGCAGAAAGCGATCATTCAGCTGGTGCTGACCATCGTGGGCTATTTGCTCTGCTGTGTATTTATCGGCATCTTCTTTATTATGGCCACATCCATCTGGGGTCTGGTAGAAGGCATCATGATCCTGGCGGGTAAAATAAATGTAGACGGTAATGGCATACCGCTAACAGATTAATTCATTAAATTATGAGGAGGATCTAAAATGGACGATCAGAACTTACAGAACAACTCTTACGGGCAGTCTGAGGGCAATCCCGCAGATGTGAATGCAACTACCAATGCATTCGGCATGGGCGAACCCCCCGTTGCTCCCGAGCAGCCGATGTATAATAATACGTACAGCAATACCTATGAGCAGCCGGTTACTCCCTCTGAACCTCAGAAGAACGATACTCTGGCTATCGTTTCCCTGATTCTGGGTATTGCCGCTATCGTATTTGGCTGCTGCGTTACCTATCTGGGCATTGCATTGGGCGTGGGCGGTATCATCTGCTCCATCATGTCTAAGAAAAAGCAGAAAAGCGGTATGGCTACAGCCGGTCTGGTTTGTTCCATCATCGGTATTGTTCTCGCTGTGATCTGGATTGTTTTCAGTGTTGCTCTTATGGGATGGCTGGCTGCTGCAGGTTTTGACATTTCTTCCCTGATGTAGTATCATCGTATCCATGAACAGCAAACGTACACTGGAAGACAATTTATTTATTCTGGGAAGTATTTTCCTGGGCATAAGCATTGTGGCAGGGGCACTTTTTACCTATGTGCTCCTGCCACATATTTCCTTACCGGACTGCGTACTGTATACCTATTTCGGTCTTTACTGCCCCGGCTGCGGCGGTACCCGGGCCGTGATCAGCCTGCTGCACGGCCATCTGTTTACGTCCCTCTGGCAGCACCCGCTGGTGCCCTATTCCGCTTTTCTCTATGGTGCCTTTATGGTGACGCATGCCCTTGCCAGGCTCACCCATAACCGCTATTTTCATGGCCTGAAGTTCCGTAACTGGTATCTCTACGTGGCCATCGGCATTGTGGGAGTAAACTGGATCCTGAAGAACATTCTTCTGCTCTGCTGGGGGATCGAAATCTGATCTACTGATTTCTCTGATCCTTTTTCTTCAGCAGAGCCGAAGTATCCAGCGTCTGGGGCTGCTGTTTCTGCTCCGTCTTTTCCGGCTTTTTCCGCTTCTTTTTATCAGCGTTCTGCACAGAAGTTTGATCAGCAATCGTCCTGTTCTCCGGCTCTGCAGGGGCACTTGCACTTGCACCTGTCTCCGGCTGCACTTCCCCAACCGGCAATGCGCCGCCGGCTTTCTTCTCCTTTTGCTCTGTCCGATGCCTGCGCAGGCTTTGATATAGCTTCGTATTCTGGGGCAGGAAACAGAATCTTCTCATGGCAATATCCAGCACAAACCACAGAATCGCCAGCAGGATCAGCCACTTTGCCAGTTCATACTGCTCCCTTGCTCCGCTTTTTCTCTGCTTCCAGATATTTTCCCCGGGATCCGTCATTGCCCCGCAGCGTTCTATAAAATCCGTAAAAGCTGCCGTACTCACCCCGAATTTATATTCATCCGAATACTGCACTGCCGCTGCAGTGGTCACGGCGTTGGTGATCGTTCCGTCATCCACCCTCCGCACGCTCAGGCTGTAGAGACCGGCCATATCCGTATCCAGCTTTGCCTCAAAGCTTCCCGGCGCTGTTGCCTGCAGCGGTGCGGTATAGGTATTCCCGTCCGGATCCGTATACACGGCTTCCACCCGAGTCTTCTCGTCATAGTCCAGCGCATGGTAAGCGATGCTGGTATAGCCCCCAGCCGTCAGCACATCCACCGAATCCTCACCGCTTGCGGTATTCCCCGCACTGTAATCCAGGATACGCTTCCACAGCTGTACATAATCGCTCTCCCCGGCAAAGCCCGCCGTCCATTGATTGGTCACATCCGTATTCCATGCAACCGTATGTCCTAAACCATACTGCATAACCGTGAGTACCGGATCGTCCTTTTCCGAAGCGATCAGCACCGCAGCTGTATTTTTCGGTGTGGCGCTGACATATCCATAGATGCTGGGCCAGCCCCGGTCAAAAAGTCCCCTGGTGATTTCATTGCTGCTGTTTACCGCCAGCTGAAATTCCCCGTTCTGCAGATAGGTATCCCCGCTTAAAAATACTTCCTGGGCAAAGATCTTCGGAATCTCAGAGGCCATATCGGAATAATAATAACGTCCCCCGCAGTTCTCTGCCAACTGTTCCAGCAGTCTGGCATCCGAGCCCTCTCCCACTGCCACTGTGGACAGGGTTACATTGGCATTGGTATAAGCGCTGATGATATCGTTATAATTGCTGCTCTCCCCCTGTCCGTCTGTCAGAAGAATCACATGGCGGATGCTGACATCCTCACAGGACGCCGCACCCCTTAAGGCTGCCTGCAGCGCCGGTTTGATCGTCGTTCCGCCGCCCTCTGCAATCGTCTCAATCTGATCCTTAATGGCCTCCCTGTCGGCTGCAGGAGTCGGCTCCACCACCCAGCTGTAGGTATCGTCAAAGGTAATCACGCCCACATAATCGCTGCTGCGCATCTGATCCACCGCAGTCTCTGCGGCCGTAATGGCCAGATCCAGATTAGTGGCCCCGTCCCCTGCATCCACACTCATACTTCCGGAATGATCGATCACCATGATCATGACTGTGCCGGGAACCTCATTCACGCCCCGCAGCTCCATATCCACCGGGAGTATATCCTCCAATACGCTTTCCCGGTAGCCGCCCAGGGCAAAGCTGTCGTCCCCGCCGCTGCAGACCAGTCCTCAGCCGTAATCTTTCACATAGGTCTCAATATGCTCCAAAAAGCCCTCCGGCAGATCCGACAGATATACATTTTCCAGAATGATGCTCTTATATTCCAACATATCCTGCAGGGCATCCGGCGCATTGATTGCAGACACCCGCTGGTAATTGCAGTTTGCACTGCGCAGCAGATTCTCAAACTGGCTGCTGTCTTCATTCATTCCCGATACCAGCAGCACCTTGGGCACACTGTCCACCACCGAATAGGCAAAATAGCTGTTGTTCTCCTGACAGGTATCCCCGGCAGCCGCCACCCGGACCTCGAAGCTCTCGATATTTTCTCCCATGACCTCCTGGCGGAACCGGAACTGATTTTCTCCCCGGCTCAGATGCACGTCATAGCTCTGCAGCTGCATGGTCCCCATCCAGATCTGGATCTGGGCGTCCGTCTCATAATTGCTCTCCGCCGTCACGGTCATGGAGTAGGCGTCTCCCTGATACAGATAACCGGGCAGCTCCACGTTCTCAATATAGGCGTCCTGCCCCTGGTTCACCTCATACATATAGGCCAGAAGCTCCACATCCCCGGAAGCCAGCGCAGAGGCGGTATTGGCGATTGTTCCCCTGGTCTCCCTGCCGTCCGTCAGGATCACCACCCTGCCTGCACCGTCCGACGGCAGCATGGCCAGCGCTCTGGACATGGCATCTTCAAAATTGGTGGCTGTTTTATCCGGCAGGGACATGATCTGTGTGAAATGGTTCTCCGTTGTCAGGAACTGCTCCACCAGGGAATCCTTACCAAAAGTAACGATACCATACTGATTATTTCCGGGCATCTCCTGCAGGGCCTCTTCCAGATAAGCCTCCATGGCCGGGAGATTCTGCTCATTGCTGCCTGACAGATCCACCAGGAACACTGTGGTATTGACGCCGCTTCGTTTACTCACCGTCACCCCCAGCAGAGCCAGCAGGATCATGGCGGCGCCGATCAGACGCACTGCCAGATAGAATTTACTGTAATGGCGCATCTGCCGCACATACAATACCCATTCTGCAGCCAGCAGCACCAGTGCCAGCACCAGCAGCACATTTCTCAGCTGCTTTTTCACCAGTCTGCTGCTGTACTCGTTGTCCGGCACGGTTCCCTCTGCGGTAAGCCGTCCGTCCGACTCCCCTGCAGTGTCAAAGCGCACCACATACTGCTCGGTCAGTTCCCCTGCCTGTACCTCATAGAGGCCTGCTCTGTCCGTCTCCGCCGTCAGCGTACTCACGTCAAACTCCGCCTGGGGATGGAACA
Source organism: Lachnospiraceae bacterium (assembly GCA_017624175.1). Taxonomy (GTDB): domain Bacteria; phylum Bacillota; class Clostridia; order Lachnospirales; family Lachnospiraceae; genus Acetatifactor. The sequence continues at coordinate 7,213 of JAGANP010000325.1, forward strand.
GCACTCTGTCCCCCGCCGTATAGATCTGCTGGGCCAGCAGCGAGGTGTCGCCCAGATATTGCAGGGCGTTGGAAATAAATATGGGAAATTCCGCTTTCAACGGAAAATCCGATTCCCGGATATCAAATCCCACTACAACAGATTTTACCCCGTCATGTTCCCCGTAGTATCCGGCACACTGCTCTCCGGCCCACAGAAATCCGGTTCCCCACTGGGGGATCTCATACACCTTCGTCTCGTTGACGCCGATGGTAAAGGAAGACAATCCGGCGGTCAGATCACAGTCGCTGACAGTCAGCAGCACCCGTTCTGCAGTTCCCGTCTCCCCGCCTGCGCCGAACACCAGCGCACTGGCCTCCTCCTGCCAAAGGCCGTCTGTTCCTGCGTCATAGATCCGCAGAGCCTGGGACCCGTCCTGCAGCTGGCTTTCGCTTTTCACCTTTGTCAGCGGCATTCCCGCTGCCGCCTGGTAAGCTTTCTCGAGATAAGTATTCCCCTCCCCGATGAGAACCGCCTCCATCTCGCTCTCCCGATCGGGAACGGCATATGCCACATTGTCAGCTGCCAGAGAGTCCGAATCGCTTCTCCCATCGAATTTAACGGAACTGATCTCACTGCGCAGGGGCTCCCCCTGCCAGACAAATTCCCGGAAAAAGCAAAGGGACGTCTCCCCGCTGCCGATGGTCAGCTGCCGGATCTCCAGCAGCTCTTTCCCCTCATACAGGCTGATCTCCACCTGGGCATCCCCATCGCTGTAGTTGGTCAGGCTGGAAGCGCAGATCACCGCCCGGCCCTGCTCCTGACCCGCTTCCTCCTCCCGGACCGCATCCGATACCTCCGATGCATCCGAATAGGACAGAAAATTATTGGCCACATTGCTCACGGCACCGCCCATCACCATGATGCGGGCATCAAAAAACTCCGCATAGCCCGCCGCCTCTTCGGCGCCGCTGCCATCCGTAAATACGATCACCTCCGCCGATGCTTCCCCGGTTTCCTCATCCGCTCCCAACAGCGTCTCCACCACGCTTTCGGCGCTCTGCAGATCCCCCGGCCCGTCACAGCAGGTAATCTGCTCCAGCACCGCATAGAGACGGCTCTTATCCTTTACGCCCACCGCCAGCAGATTCACGCCTCTGCAGTCGCTGGTCACAACAGAAAAGGCTGTATCCTCTGAGGAGGCGATAAGATCCCTGGCCTGCCGGATCGCCTCCTCAATGCGCATTCTGCCCTCTCCCGCATCATGCTGCATGCTGCCGCTGGTATCCAGCACCAGCACCACATTCTCCCGGCTCTCTTCCCGGCTGCGCAGATAGGGCGACATCAGTGCCAGAATCAGCAGCAGCAGGATCAGAAGCTGCAGATACATCAATATGTTATGGATGAATTTCTCCAGAAAGGTCCGGGACTGCTGATTCTTAACCAGTCTCTCCCACAGCAGATTGGAGGAAATCCGGTAATCCTTTCCTTTTGGTTTCAGCAGATATAAAATAATCACCACCGGCACTGCCGCAAGCAGCGCCAGGGGCCATAAGCTCTCAAATATCATAAATCACCCTTAAATCCTGAAAAATCAGCTGCCTCCTGTCCCTTCCGGTATCACAGAGGACGTACGCCCCCCTGCTGGCACTGCAGCCCCTTTTCATACGCTCCGTCAAACGGCTTAATTCCTTTTCATATCGGTCAATCGCCGCACCGTCCACAGTCAGACGCAGCTTCGACCCGTTCTCCGCATCAATCAGATTCAGCGCTCCCTCCAGCGTCACACGGAGCTCTTCCTCCGCCAGCGTATGCAGAACCACCGGACGCTGCTTACGGTACTCCAGATACTGCAGCAGCTTCTCATAGCCCTGCCCTGTCGGATTCTTCTCCAGCATATGGGGATGCAGAAAATCACTAATGAGGACTGTCACGCCCGGCCCCCGCAGCTGCATTTTTTTCGCCGCAGAAAGCATGTCTGTCTCGCCGGAAAAGGTGAGCTTCTCCAACCAGCGCAGCACTTTGGCAAAAGCATTTCTTCCGCCGCCCACCGAAAGCCTCCGGCTCATATCTTTCATATCGTAGAGCATCAGCCGGTCCATATTGTTCAGGGCCAGGAAGCTCACCACCGCCGCCAGATCCACTGCCAGCTCCGCCTTGCTTCTCTCTCCGTAATCCATGGAAGCGCTGGTATCAATGAGGACGGAGACCACTGCCTCCTTTTCCTCCATATATTCCCGGATATACAGCTTATCCAGTCTGGCATACACATTCCAGTCCATCCGGCGCAGATCATCCCCCGGCATGTATTCCCGAAAGTCCGAGAATTCCGCCGAGATACCCTTTTGCACCGATTTGCGGTTGCCGGACATGTTCAGGCTGCTCTTGTGAGACATCTGCAGCTGCAGCCGGGACAGGCTGTCAAAAAATTTTGCATCAAGCATACAGATTCTTTTCCTTTGACTCGATAATCTGCCGTATCACGGCATCCTCTTTGATCCCCTCCGAGACAGCGTCAAAGCTAAGCAGAATCCGGTGACGAAGCACCGGATAGGCCACGCTCTGCACATCCTCAAAGGATACGTTCATCCGCCCCTCCATAAACGCTCTGGCTCTGGCAGCCCGGATCATGGCCTGGGCGGCCCGGGGGCTTGCTCCCTCCCGGATATAGGGATTCTCCGCATGGGTAGCCATGACCAACTCCAGGAGATAATCCATCACCGCATCGGCCAACGGCATCCGGGCAATCAGCCTGCGCACCTGCAGCAGTTCCTCCCCCGTCATCACACAGCGGATCTGCGGCTGCTCCTGTCCCTCCGTGAGCTCCACAATCCCCCGCAGCTCTTCCTTGCCCGGGAAATTTACCAGCACCTTAAACATAAAGCGATCCAGCTGGGCCTCCGGCAGGGGATAGGTGCCCTCCTGCTCGATGGGATTCTGGGTGGCCAACACCAGGAAAGGCTCCTCCAGCCGGTGACTCTCATTGCCCACTGTCACCGTATGCTCCTGCATGGCCTCCAGCAGTGCGGACTGGGTCTTGGGCGTGGCACGGTTGATCTCATCCACCAGCACCAGATTGGCAAACACCGGGCCTCTCTCAAAACGGAAGCTGCTTTTACCCTCTTCCTTTACCATGATATTGGTTCCCGTCACATCGCTGGGCATCAGATCCGGCGTGAACTGAATCCGTTTGAAGGACAGACGAAATACCTGACTGACCGTGCGCACCAGCATGGTCTTGCCCAGTCCCGGCATTCCCTCCAGAAGCACATTCCCTCCCGAGAGCAGCGCCAGCATCACCTGACGGATGATCTCCCGCTGACCGATGATCCCCCTGCCGATCTCCTGTTCACATTCTGCGATCTTCTGCTGATATAACTCTATCTCTGACATTCTGCTCCTCCATCTATTGATTCAGTTTCTCAAAGTAATCCCGGATCACCGACTCCATGCCGCTGGGATATCTGCCGTTAGTCAGGCCCTCATAGGCATTGTCCGTATATTCCCCGATCACCGTGTTGTAGTCCACATGCTCGCCCTCCCAGGCAAGACCATTCTGCTGACGGTAATATTCCGAATCCTGATCCCCGGTCTTCTCCCCGGTCAGGGCCGGATCATCGGCGACTGCGTTGGGGATGCTGACATAGTCATGGGCTGCATTGCTGCTGCCGGCGCCCCGGCCGACTCCGGTACCACCGCCCTCTCCGGAACCGCCGCCGTTTCCCTGCGCATCTCCGCCGGAACCGCTGCCCTCTCCCGAGCCGCTGCCCTCTCCGGAACCATTGCCCTCTCCCGAGCCGCTCCCTGAGCCGGGGCTGTTTCCCCCCAGGGCGTTCCCATTCGTACCGGTACCGGTACCCTCCCCTGCGCCGTCGTCCCCGCCGGAGCCACCGTCCCCGCCGTTGCCGCTGCCTGTACCGAGCCCTCGGGATTCTCTCCGCTGCCTGTATTTCCGCCTCCTGCACTGGGTGTCCCGGCAGAAGCGGTCTGGAGCCCGGCCTGATTTGCCGCCGCTTGGGCCATCGCCTCCGCAGTGGCGATCCCGGCTCCTACCGGATCCTCCAGCTGCCCCGCAAGCTGCTCTAAGCTCTGCCCTGCCTGCTCATACTTATAATCCAGCCTTTCCGTAGCTAAAGCCAGACTCTCCCAGGAATCCGCCCCTGCCAGCTCCTCCCGGGACCGCTGCAGCATCTCCGTCAGCTCCTGCAGCGCCTGTCTCTGTTCCTCGGTCAGACTGTCCATATCCACGCCCTCCAGAGCCTCCAGCAGCTCTTCCAGCTGCTCCTGCTCCTCCCCGGCCTGTTCCTGTACCTGATGCAGCAGTTCCGCCCGCTCCCGCACCGGGGACGGA
>JAGANP010000326.1 GCA_017624175.1 Lachnospiraceae bacterium
AGGTCGGAGTCTTAGTACCATTAAGCCACTGTGTTATGTTGTTCATCAATTTATCGCCAAGTTTTTCTTCCCCAACCTGACTCAAAGCCCAATTAATTACTCAGGCTGAATTTTCACATTCACCGCTGGCATAGCACTACCTCCTTTGATTCAAAATTTCTTAATATAATTATATCATAAAGAATCAGATTTGCATATAAATTTATCAATAAATAACCCCAATAACCACAAAATACTTCAACGCATCCTTTATCGCTTCCACCTTCTCTTTTGTCGTGTGTTTCCTCGGCTGTTTCAATTCCTCTACCGCATTGGATGCATCATACATCAGTAAGCCAAAATCTCTCTTTACCTCCGCAATATAGGCAGTATGCACCTGAAATCCATACTTCGCTTCTATATACTCCTTTATCACCTTATAGGTTACTCTCTTTTTCGGCTCTTTGGGAAAAATCATCAAGCGGAACCTTGCCCTCACCCTCGCCAAACTCCATCTTTAAGTGGATACGACTGTCCGTCTGTTTGTGGGAAAGCAAGACGCACGTCTCCACATGCACCGTATGTCCAAACTGGTCCACCGCCCGTACCCGTTCAACCCTATACCCTCCCTCACAGAGTATCCGAAGATCCCGGGCAAGGGTAGCGCTGTCGCAGCTGACATACACGATCCGGTCCGGCTGCATCTGCAGCATCGTACTTAAGCAGGCCTCATCACAGCCTTTCCGCGGCGGATCCACAACGATGACATCCGGGTGCCGCAGGCGCTGTTCTGCGGCATCTATTTCTCCGGCATAAAAAGCAGGCAGTACCTTCTCGGCTTTCCCCACATAGAAAACCGCATTGGCAATCCCGTTACGTTCCGCATTGGCCCGGGCATCCTCTATCGCCTGGGGAATAATCTCCACACCACAGACCTGCTTTGCTTTCGTCGCCAAAAACAGAGAGATCGTACCGATACCGCAGTACAGATCCCACAGAATCTCCTGCCCGCTGAGCTCCGCATACTCCAACGCCAGACTATACAGCTTTTCGGTCTGCACCGGGTTCACCTGATAAAAGGACAGCGAAGAAATGGCAAAATTCAGCGCCTGCCCTGTAAAAGGATATCCCTCCTTCTGCATATCCCGTACATGAATCACATCATGAATCACCGGGCTGCCCCATATGGTATGCACCTCCCTGCCCATGATCACATTCGTTTTCTCGGTATTGATACTCACTGACACACTTGTCATACCTTTAACTGACGCTAATCGGGACAGCAGTTCTGTCTGATGGGGAATATATTCTGCGCACTTTCCCGTCTTCTGACGGTACCCCCCATTAATCACCACACACACCATGATCTCCTCGCTGGAAAAGCCCTTGCGGATCAAAATATGACGGACCTGTCCTTTTCCTGTTGCTTCCTCATAAGCAGAAATATGATACCGCTCCATATGTTCTATGATGATCTGCAGAATCTCCTGATTCTCCTCCGGCCCCAGATAACATTCGGTGCTGGGAATGATCGTATGGGTACGGCCTGCATAAAAGCCCGTCACCACATGCCCCTCCCGATCCGTACCCACCGGATACTGTGCCTTATTCCGGTACCGGTAGGGTTCCTCCATACCGATAATCGGTTCCATCACGGCATCCACCTCTGCCGCAGTAAAACCGCCGATCCGGATCAGGTTATTTCTTACCTTCTGCTGCTTGTATTCCAACTGCTTCTGATAATCCAGAGCCTGAAGCTGACAGCCGCCGCACTGCCGGTGATAAGGACATCTAGGCTCTATACGAAAAGGAGAAGGCGTCAATACCTTCTCCAGACGGGCATAGGCATATTGCTTTTTCGCCTTGGTGATCCGGGCCTCCACCACATCTCCCACTACGGCATCCTTTACAAAGAGCGTGAAACCGTCCACCTTGCCGATACCCTCTCCGTCCGTACCGATATCCTCTATGGTAACCGTTACCAGATCGTTTTTTTCATAGTTCTGCTTCATGCTTATACCCCGCATCGCATCCTCTTTCCTCTAATAATCAATCCGGCTGGCCTTCAGATTGGACTCAAAAAGCCGATTATAACCCATCCATCCTTTGGCGTCGCTGTTATTTTCCAGAATCTCCTTAAAGGTCTCCAGCTTGGCGTCCGTATCATCCGCATGGTTCAGAGCCAGCGCTTCAATAATGGCCGGAATCTTGGGTGATCCGAACTCATATTTACCGTGATGCGCCAGGATACAGTGCTGCACCTGAGTAAGCAGTTCATGAGGAAAGCCGGGAATTCTGGCCGCATTTTCCCCTACCATCTGGGATCCCATGACAATATGCCCCAGCAGCTGCCCATCATCCGTATAATCATTTTCCGGAAAAGGAGAGATCTCCCGGATTTTACCGATATCATGACACATAGCGGCAGTCAGCAGCAGATCCCGCTTCAATATGGGATATGCACTGCAATAATAGTCACAGAGCTTTGTCACGCTTAAAGTATGCTCCAGCAGACCGCCCACAAAGCCGTGATGCACGGTCTTGGCAGCTGAAGAATTGCAGAACGCTTTCTTAAAGGCTTCATCCTGCACAATAAAGCTCTCCAGCAGCTGTTTTAAATAAGGATTCCCGATACTGGCAATCAGCTCTGTCAGCTCCCGGTACATTTCCTGGATATTTTTACTGCTCACCGGCAGATAATCCGCCGCCTGGTATTCTCCCTCCTGACATTTGCGGATCCGTTTCACATTGACCTGCAGCGTCCCCTGAAAGCTGGTGATCTCACCATATACCTCTATGTAATCCAGAGAATCAAAATCACCGATACCGGGATTATTCGGCTCCCATATCTTTGCATCCAGAGTACCTGTTTTATCCTGCAGGATCACACTTTCATAGGGCTTTCCATTCTTTGTCACCATGGACTGCTTATGCTTGCACAGATAGATATCAAAAACTCTGTCTCCATCTTTATACTCTTTGATAAATTTCATATCATTCACCAATTCCCAGATTCTGGGCGCCTTTCTATCTATATTTCAAATTATTTTCCATACTTTTGGCGGTCCTGACTGTCATCCTGCCTCCCCCACCACGATCTCAAAGGTCATTTCCTTATATTCTCCCTGGGACTGGCGCATGATTCTCAGCGTCAGCTCATCCCCGGGATTGCTTTTCACCAGATAAGCAGTATAATCGCTCATCCGGGTCACCGTCTGTTCATCAATTCCAACGATCACATCGCCGCTCTGGATCCCTGCCAGCATGGCCGGGGAATCCATAGACACCTCCCGGACATAGGCGCCGTAGGGCACCTGAAATTCCTCATTGGCTTCCTCAGGCACATCCACACCGGTGATACCCAGATAGGGAATCTTGTTTCCCTTAGTTAATCTGGTAATCATTTCCTTTAAATCACTGACGCCATAGGCACTGACCATATTCCGCATATCGCTGCCGGTTTTTCCCGTGGTAATAAAACCGATCACCTGTCCCCTCATATTAAACAGCACGCCGGCCGCCGACTGGCTGCCATAGATATCCGTGGTCAGCAGTTTGAAATTCACATCTGTCAGCGAGACCTGATTATCGGAAGAGGTAATCATGCCATACCCCACGGATCCGCTGCTGCCCATGGGACTGCCCATGGCTATTACCGGACTCCCCGTCATATCCTTTTGCAGGGAGGAACCCAGCTCCGCAATATGCAGATCATTTTCCACCATATCCGCACTCAGCAGATTCAGACTGATACTGAGCACCGCCAGATTGCTGTCCGCATGATACTGCATCATCTGTGCCTGCGCCTGGGTACCGTTATAAAATGTCACTGTCAGCCGCTCCGCCTTTTTTACAGAAGTATAATCTGTAAGAATCAGCAGCTCTTTCCCGTTATTGCCGATGATCGTACCGGAAGATTCACTTGTGCTTTCATACACATTGGCAAACCAATCCGTATCGGACTTGGTGCCTGTAACCACCACCATATACTGTTTCAGCTGTTCCACATAGTCCCCAAGGACACTGTATAGCTGCTGATAATCCCCCAGATCCAGCACCACCCGATCCAGTATCGTCTGAATCTGCTCCTCACTCAGTTCCACAGATTCCGGCTCCTCAGATTCCTCCGGCTCAGGACTGGGACTGGGGCTAGTCTGAATATACTCCTCCAGCATTTCCTCCGGCAGCATTTCTTCCTGTTCCTCCGGAAAAATAATGGCTTCCGGCTCCTCCTCCGGGTACAGCCGGTTGCTGATCACCGGCTCCAGAATCAGAAAGGTAAAACAGGCAATCAGGCCAAAGATTACCGCCATGGACGCCGTGATCAGGGTCTGACGGATCAGCCGCCGTCTGTTTATGGGCCTCTGCTTGATCTTCTCTATCATGAATTTGTCCTGATTCTGCTCCCGGTCCTCCGGCATTCTCTCACCTCATTATCCTGCATACAGCTTTAAACGGCTGCTTCGCCGCATCTTCATTCCCAGTATATAATATCCCTTTTTAAAAGTAAAGCAAAACCAGGGGTATCTTCTGGGCCGAAATTGTGCTATACTTATTTTAACCATGCTTTCACAATCATATATTGCCTGCCGGGATTTGTATCGGCAGTGACTAAAAAGGATATTCATATGAACGAAAAAGGACTGAAAATATTAGAATATGACAAAATCCTCCAGATGCTGGTGGAAAAGGCTGATTCCGCTCCGGGAAAAAAATGCTGTCAGGAGCTGCAGCCCATGACGGATTTAGCAGAAATCAATACGGCACAGACCGAGACGGCGGACGCCCTGAACCGGATCTTTAAGCTGGGAAGCACCTCCTTCGGCAGCAATCAGGAGATCGGCTTTGCCCTGAAATCCCTGGAAATCGGCAGTACACTGTCCATGCCGGAGCTGCTGCGGATCGCCAGACTTTTAGACAATGTGAACCGGATTAAGACCTACGGCCGCAAAGACAGAGAGGATACCCCCGAGGACAGTCTGGATCCCTATTTCCATCAGCTGACTCCCCTGACACAGCTGTCAGGAGAGATCAATCGCTGTATCCTGTCCGAGGAGGAAATGGCGGACGATGCCAGCCCGGGGCTGAAGCATGTACGCCGTTCCATGCTGCTGACTAACGAAAAAGTGCATAACCAGCTGAATTCCATGATTACCGGCTCCTACCGCACCTATCTGCAGGATGCGGTAATTACCATGCGGGATAACCGCTATTGTATCCCGGTTAAATCCGAATACAAGGGCCAGGTAAACGGTATGGTTCACGACCAGTCCTCCACCGGCTCCACCTTTTTCATCGAGCCTGCTGCCGTAGTGGAGCTGAACAACCGGCTGCGGGAACTGGAGATCCAGGAAAAAGCGGAGATTGAAAAGGTGCTGGCAGAGCTCAGCGGTCAGGCTGCAGAGCATGTCCAGGAAATCCAGAACAACCAAAAGCTGATGACCCATCTGGATTTCGTATTTGCCAAGGCCAAGCTGGCGCTGGAGCAGAATGCCACCAGACCCATTTTCAACACCGACCACTATATTCAGATCCGCAAGGGGCGTCATCCCCTGCTGCCCAAGGATAAGGTGGTACCCATCGATATCCATCTGGGCAGGAACTTTGACCTGCTGATTATCACCGGCCCCAATACCGGCGGTAAGACCGTTTCCCTGAAAACCGTGGGCCTCTTTACCCTGATGGGGCAGGCGGGACTGCATATCCCGGCCTTAGACCGGTCAGAGCTGTCCATTTTCACCAAAGTTTATGCGGATATCGGTGACGAGCAGAGCATTGAGCAGAGCCTGAGTACCTTTTCCTCCCATATGACCAGCATTGTGCAGATTCTGAAGCATGCGGATGAAAATTCCCTGTGCCTCTTTGACGAGCTGGGAGCCGGAACCGATCCCACGGAGGGAGCGGCTCTGGCCATTGCCATCCTGAATTTCCTCCATGACCGGGGAATCCGCACCATGGCCACCACCCACTACAGCGAGCTGAAAATCTATGCGCTGTCCACAAGCTTTGTGGAAAATGCCTGCTGCGAATTTAACGTAGAGACCCTGCAGCCCACCTACCGGCTGCTGATCGGCATTCCCGGAAAGAGCAACGCTTTTGCCATCTCCTCCAAGCTGGGCCTGCCCGACGACATCATTGCCGCCGCCAGGGAGCAGATCAGCAAGGAGGATGAGAGCTTCGAGGATGTGATCTCCGATCTGGAGAGAAGCCGTATCACCATTGAAAAGGAACGCCAGGAGATCGCCGCCTATAAGGCCCGGATCAAGACCTTGCAGGATCAGCTTCAGGAAAAAAATGAAAAGCTGGACAGTGCTAAGGATAAAATACTCAAGGAGGCTCATGCCAAGGCCCGGGAGATTCTGCAGGAGGCCAAGGATGTGGCGGACGAGACTATCCGGGATTTCAACCAGTTAGGCCCCGGCGCAGATATCCGGGAGCTGGAGAAAAAGCGCCAGAAGGTGCGGGATAAGATTTCTGAGAAGAATGAAAAGCTGGCATTGAAATCCGATCCCAAACAGGAGAAAAAGAAGGTGCTGGATCCTGCCAAGCTGAAAAAGGGAGACTGTGTCAAAGTATTGTCCATGGGACTCACCGGCACCGTCAGCACCTTGCCGGATAATAAGGGCAACCTCTTTGTCCAGTGCGGAATCATGCGCACCCAGGTAAATGTGCGGGATCTGGCTCTGGCGGAGGAAAATACCATTACCGCCCCCACCCTGCAGCGCACCAACACAGGTAAGATCAAGATGAGCAAATCCCTGTCCGTCTCCACAGAGATCAATCTGCTGGGAAAAACCGTGGATGAAGCCATTTCCGCTTTGGACAAATATCTGGACGACGCCTATATCGCCCACCTGTCCTCCGTCCGGGTGGTACACGGCAAGGGTACCGGCGCCCTGCGAAATGCCGTACACAGTCATTTAAAACGCCTGAAATATGTCAAAGAATTTCGTCTGGGGGAATATGGAGAGGGAGACGCCGGTGTAACCATTGTAACCTTTAAATAACCGTTCGGTTTCCTGAACGGTTACAAAGAATGCATGGAGGAAATTATGGTAAATAAACAGAAAGTCCTGATTGTGGACGATGACAACAATATTGCGGAGCTGATTTCCCTCTATTTGACCAAGGAATGCTTTGAGACCATGATTGTCAATGACGGGGAGTCCGTTATGGGCGCCATCAAGACCTTTGACCCCAATCTGATTCTGCTGGATCTGATGCTGCCCGGCATGGACGGCTATCAGGTCTGCCGGGAGGTTCGGGCCAGATACGCCATGCCCATCATCATGCTCTCTGCCAAAGGAGAAGTATTTGACAAGGTGCTGGGCCTGGAGCTGGGTGCGGACGATTATATGGAAAAACCCTTCGACACCAAGGAATTGGTAGCCCGGGTCAAAGCGGTGCTGCGCCGGTATAAGCCTGCTGCCGAGCCCCAGCCCCAGTCCCGTGACGAATCCGTGGAGTATCCTGATCTGGTGATCAACCGCACCAATTATGCGGTCACCTATATGGGAAAAAATGTGGATATGCCTCCGAAAGAGCTGGAGCTCTTATATTTCCTGGCCTCCTCCCCCAATCATGTATTTACCCGGGAACAGCTGCTGGATCAGATCTGGGGCTATGAATATATGGGAGATACCCGCACCGTGGACGTACATATCAAGCGCCTGCGGGAAAAGATCAAAGATCATGATGCCTGGAAAATCAGCACCATCTGGGGTATCGGCTATAAATTTGAAGTAAAGAAATGAGGATGTGATCCCTTTTGAAAAAAACCTTATACCTGAAATTTCTGCTGGCCTATGCAATCTTCGGCATTTTCGGTCTTGTGATTCTGGCCACCTTTGTACCCAGTATGACCATGGAGCATCTGGTTCGGGAGAAAGCAAATTCTCTGTATTCAGAAGCCACCCTGATTGCCGGCACCTATGCCCGGAGCCTGTATACCAGTGAGACCTCTCTGGAAGCGGTAAAGGATCAGTTGGATGCGCTGGCAGTATATCTGGACTCCAATGTCCAGATCATCAACCCCTCCGGCCGACTGATTCTGGATACGGATTCTCCTCTGAATGTGGAGGATGCCGTAATTATTGAGGATTTCGATCCCACCATAACCGGCAGCTCTTATTATGTCGTAGATAACTTTTTCAATACCTATACCCAGGAGGTGCTGACGGTAATTGCCCCCATTACGGCAAACTATATGGTCAAGGGCTATGTGGTGATCCATACCAATATGGCTTCCATACAGGAATCCTGCAACAGCCTGCTGAATATTTCCTATATTACCCTGCTGATCCTGTTTCTGCTGTCCTTGATTATTCTGATCTTTTTTACCGAGATTGTATATCTGCCCCTGCGGAAGATCACTTATGCTACGGAGCAGTATGCCACCGGTAATATGCATTATGAATTTACCATAGACAGTGAGGATGAAATGGGCTATCTGGCGGCCTGCCTGTCCTATATGGCCAGCGAAATTGCCCGATCGGAGGATGACCAGAAAAAATTTGTGGCCAATGTCTCCCACGATTTTCGTTCTCCCCTGACCTCCATCCGAGGCTATCTGGAAGCCATGCTGGACGGCACCATACCTCCTGAGCTCTACGAGAAATACCTGAATATCGTGCTGAATGAGACCGAACGTCTGACCAAGCTGACCAACAGCATGCTTACACTGAATAACCTGAACACCAAGGGAATGCTGCTGGATATCACCGATTTCGATATCAATCAGGTGATCCGTTCCACGGCGGCGTCCTTTGAGGGTACCTGTCTGAAAAAAAGCATTGCCATCGAACTGATACTTACGGGCGAAGTCATGTATGTCACCGCCGATATGAGCAAGATCCAGCAGGTGC
>JAGANP010000327.1 GCA_017624175.1 Lachnospiraceae bacterium
CATATTTTATGGTTTTTATACATCCTTTTCCTCCCCCATCTTTTCTCTGTATTTACATGCAAATAATTTTTCCATCTGCGATAAAAAAACACTCCATCGCAGATGGATAAAATTAATCATACATATCTTCAATAATAATATCTATAGCTTACCGTTTGCACACCATAATTTATTGCATCCGTATAATGGCTTCCCGTTAAACCAAAATATATATCAATCCAATATTTTGTACGTCCCTCAGGAGCACCTCTGTCCTCAACGACAAACGAAGTGTAGTTCGTTCCGTTTACATTGACAGGATTATCCATATATATCGTGGTTCCTAATTTAATCGTAGAGCCATTTGTATTACCAGTCTTTGTCGTGACATTTATATGCATGGCACACATTCCTATTTCCGGGGTTTTTCCACTCGCCGTTAAAGCTCCTTCTTTTGATACATATGCTGTTGAATCCTGATTGGTTTTTGAAACGATTGTCATTTCTGTGATCGGCCCATTGATATTTTCTTTTCCCAGTATAATCTTATCTCTCGATTCTGACAGAAGCAAATTCTCGTCCTTGATCACCTCTAAATTTGAAAATGGAGACGCCTTATCTGAATAATAGCCCTCGATAATAGCTTCCCTAAGTTCATAAGGATCTACATGATACTCCTCCGCAAGTTGTCCAACATCTATGATCTCCCCATTGATTTCCAGTAATAAATCTGATGTATGTGCAGATGCTCCAACAGGAATTGCCAAAATTAATGTCATACATAGAATCAACATTAGAGAAACGAATCTTTTAGCTTTCGTAGTACGACTTACGCTTCTTTCCTCATATAATATATGTTTTCTCATTCTTACGTATCCTCCTCTGCATGATGTACACTACATTAATACCCATTCCCCATTGGATTCACCTCCTAAATATATATTTATTCTATAATACTATATATTACAATACTTGTCTATGCTTTTAATATGAGTAAATTGCACAAAAAAGCCGTTTTCCTGTTGCATGTTTCCAACAAGAAAACGGCTTTACAAATTTCTGTTATCTTTTTTCAAAAATTCAGCACTTCTCCAGCGCCTGGGCGATATCGGCGATCAGATCCTCCTTATCCTCCAGTCCGCAGCTCATTCGCACCAGCTCTGCAGGTACGCCTGCCTCCCGCAGCTGCTCATCCGTCATCTGGCGGTGCGTGCTGGAAGCCGGATTCAGACAGCAGGTCCGGGCATCCGCCACATGAGTCTCTATGGCTGCCATCTTCAGGTTCTTCATAAAGGTGCTGGCTGCTTCCCTGCCGCCCTTTAATCCAAAGGATACCACGCCGCAGCTGCCATTCGGCAGATACTTCCGGGCCAGCTCATAGTACTTGTCACCGGGCAGACCGCAGTAATTCACATATGCCACCTTGGGATGGGCTGCCAGGAACTCCGCCACCGCCTGGCCATTTTCACAATGACGCTTCATGCGCACATGCAGGCTCTCCAGACCCAGATTCAGGATAAACGCATTCTGCGGACTCTGGATAGAACCCAGATCCCTCATCAGCTGCGCAGTACACTTGGTAATAAACGCTCCGCCCTGTCCGAATTTTTCTGCATAGGTAATGCCGTGATAGCTCTCATCCGGCGTACACAGCCCCGGGAATTTTTCCGCATGGGCCATCCAGTCAAACTTCCCGCTGTCCACGATACAGCCGCCCACTGCGGCACCATGACCATCCATGTACTTGGTGGTGGAATGGGTCACGATATCAGCACCCCATTCGAAAGGCCGACAGTTTATCGGGGTAGCAAAGGTATTGTCAATGATCAGGGGAACCCCATGGCTGTGCGCACATCTTGCAAATTTCTCAATGTCCAGTACTGTCAGCGCCGGGTTGGCAATGGTCTCGCCGAACATCGCCTTGGTGTTGGGCTGAAAGGCTGCATTCAGTTCCTCCTCGGAAGCATCGGGATCCACAAAGGTGGTCTCAATGCCCATTCTCTTCATGGTGACGGAGATCAGGTTAAAGGAACCGCCGTAGATGCTGCTGGAAGCTACAATATGATCTCCCGCACTGCAGATATTAAACAGGGCATAAAAGGTTGCGGCCTGACCGCTGCTGGTCAGCATCGCCGCACTGCCGCCCTCCATCTGGCAGATCTTAGCGGCCACATAATCATTGGTGGGGTTCTGCAGGCGGGTATAGAAATAACCGCTGGCTTCCAGATCAAAAAGCTTGCCCATATCCTCACTGGTATCATATTTAAAAGTGGTACTCTGCACAATGGGAATCTGGCGGGGTTCTCCGTTGCCCGGGGTATATCCCCCCTGCACACAGATGCTGTTCATCTTCATAGTTATGTCCTCCTTGGTTGTTATATGTATGCAAACTGATACTATTTTAACATATCCTACCGCCTGGCACAAGCCCCGCTTGTGCTCTTGCCCGATACTTGTGCTTTTTCGTCCACTTACCCCATGACATAAAAACAGGCGAATCCCCTGAACGGGACCCGCCATGCTTTCTCTTCCCTATTGTTTCCTATGTCATTACATCAGGCTCTTATACAGCTCTGCGATCTCTTCCACGCTGGTATCTCTGGGATTACCGGGTCTGCAGGCATCATCATAAGCGGACTGTGCCAGGAACGGGATATCCTCTTCTTTTACAATCTCTTTCAGATTGCGGGGAATTCCCACATCCTCAGACAGCTTCTGCACTGCATCAATGGCAGCCTGGCGATACTCCTCCTGGGTCATATCGTCCACGCCCTGTACGCCCATGGCCCGGGCAATCTCCCGATACTTCTCGCCGGTTGCTTCTGCGTTATACTTCATGACAGTGGGCAGGATGATGGCATTGGCCACACCATGAGGGGTGTCATACAATGCACCCAGAGGATGGGCCATGGAGTGTACAATGCCCAGGCCCACATTGGAGAAGCCCATACCGGCCACATACTGGCCCAGCGCCATATCGGTTCTGCCCTCCGGCGTATTGGCTACCGCTCCTCTTAAGGACCGGGAAATGATCTCGATGGCTTTCAGATGGAACATATCGGACAGCTCCCATGCGCCCTTGGTGATATAGCCCTCGATGGCATGCGTCAGCGCATCCATACCGGTAGCAGCGGTCAGTCCCTTGGGCATGGTCGCCATCATCTCGGGGTCTACAAAGGCCACCACCGGGATATCCTTGGGATCCACACATACCATCTTACGGTTCTTTGCCACATCAGTGATCACATAATTGATCGTTACCTCCGCTGCGGTACCTGCCGTGGTAGGCACGGCAAAGATCGGCACCGATTTATTCTTCGTGGGCGCCACGCCCTCTAAGCTCACCACATCCTCAAACTCAGGATTGTTGATAATGATACCGATTGCCTTAGCGGTATCCATGGAGGAACCGCCGCCGATGGCCACCAGGTAATCAGCGCCGGACTTCTTATAAGCAGCCACACCGGTCTGTACATTCTCAATCGTGGGATTGGGCTTGATCTCGCTGTACAGCTCATAGGGCAGCCCTGCTCCATCCAGCACATCCAGCACTTTCTTCGTCACACCAAACTTTACCAGATCAGGATCCGAACATACAAAAGCTTTCTGAAAACCTCTTCCCTTCGCCTCTGATGCAATCTCCTGAATCGCACCGGCACCGTGATAAGAGGTTTCATTTAAAACAAATCTGTTTGCCATAAATACTCTCCTTCCTCAGGCGTTCCGCCTTTTCCCTATTCGTAGATCTATTATACTACTTTTTAAATTTTTGTACAATGTCAGTAACCACCAAAGAAAGCTCTTAATTTTCTCACATTTTTCCGGGAAAAGTTTCTTTTCCGTACAAATATCATATCCGCACCAGCTCCCGGCAGCGATTCAGTGCGGCATACAGCTCCTGCTTTCTGGGCATGGCCAGATTGCCGGGCAGGCTCTCCCGTCCCGGACAGAAAGCGCCAAAGCCTTTCTCTGCAATCTCCCCATACAATGCCTCCACAGCCTGCTGCAGGGTCTTTTTTCCGTCAAAGCTGCGGCATTTCATATCCCTGATCATATAAGCCAGGGCGGTCAGCTGCTCGCTGTCCACCAGCTGCTCCACATAGCGCATATCCACCGTCTCCCGGTTGATGGAAAAGCCGTCCAGTCCCAGGGTCTTCATTTTGATCCGCTCCTCCTTCGCAAAGGCCTGATCTCCCCGGATCACCCTGTGAAAATCCGGCTTTCCCGCTGCCGGAGCGTCTCCCAGGGTATAGGGGAACTGCTCCGCTTCTTTTTTCGCAAGAGCCGTAATCTCCATGGGCCGATACAGGCTCATCTGCAGGATGCAGTCCGCCTTGTGAAAATAGGAGCCGCAGCTGCCCGCCACCAGAATTGTGGATATGCCATAGGTTTCATAGAGCTCCCGCACCCGGTCAATAAAGGGAATGATGGGCTCCGACTCCCGGCTGACCACCCGCTGCATCAGCTCGTCCCGGATCATAAAGTTGGTGGCGCTGGTGTCCTCGTCAATTAGAAAGACCCCGGCCCCCATTTCCATAGCCTCCACCGTGCCCGCCGCCTGGGAGGTGCTGCCGCTGGCATCCTCGGTACAGAAATGCTCCGTATCCTTGCCTCCCGGCAGATTGCGGATAAACATGGAGATATCCACCCGCTGGATACTGCGGCCGTCCTCCGCCCGCAGCTTCATGGCGCTGTCATCGGTCAGCACATACTCCCGTCCGTCCCCGGCAATGTGATTATAGACGCCCTTTTCCAGCGCCTCCAGCAGCGTGGACTTTCCGTGATAGCCGCCGCCCACGATCAGGGTCACGCCCTTGCGGATGCCCATGCCCCGCAGCGCCCCTTTGTGGGGCAGCTGCAAAGTCACTGCCATCTCCTGGGGACTGGCAAAAGCCACCGCATCTTTCATGGGCTGGGCGGATACCCCGGATTTGCGGGGCAGGATGGCTCCGTCCGCCACAAAGGCCACCAATCCCTGTTCTTTCAGCTGCTGCCGGATATAGAGCTGGTCATCCGCCAGATGCAGCACCTTTTCCAGGCCCTCCTTGGGACAGGATGCCGCCAGCAGCGTCTGCTTCACGCATACCGGCAGGAAATCAAACAGGATCTTAATCAGCTCTGCTGCGTTAATGGTACGCCCATTAGCGGGAAAGCCGATCTCCATACGCACGGTGATCCTGCCGTCCTCCGGGCTTACCGTACAGGCGCTTCGCTCTAAGATCTCCTGCCCCGGCTGGCTGACGCCCAAAAGGCCGCTTTTCCCTGAACCTTTGGCTTTGAAAGAATACTCCCGGATCTTTGCCGCCATCCGCCGCAGCAGATAATCCTGGAAAGCGATGCGTCTGTGCTTTTCCGTATAGCAGCCTCTGTCAAAGCCAGCCACCCGGCCGGGCACGATCAGGCTCACCTTGGAGGGCGCCGCAAAAGGATCCCCCTGCACATGATCTATGGACAACACATACTGCTGAAACTGATACTGGCCCCGGGTGTCCTTATAGGCCGGATACCCCTTATGGTCAATCTGTCTGAGTAAATTCTGTAATTCTGCTGCTGATTTCACACTTATACCTCTTTCTATAATTCATACTCCAGCACCTGACAGTTGCGGATGCCGAAAGCTGCAAATTCCTCATTGGTCATATCCTGAAAATAAGACTGTAGGATCCGGGCGATCCCGTTATGAGCCACCAGCAGATACGTCTTATCCTCCGGCTCCCGGCGGATATCCTCCAGCAGATTATAGATCCGCCAAGCCATCTGCAGCATGGATTCTCCGCCCTCATAATGATTGGCAAACTGCGCTTTAGCCTCCTGGAACTCGGCTCCATCCCGGGGCGTAGACTCCCATTTGCCAAAATTCTGCTCCTTGAGGCGGGGCTCCTGCCGCATGGGAATCCCTGTCTCCTCATGGATATGCCGGGCGGTCTCCGCTGCCCGGATCAGCGGGGAATAAAGGATCTCATCAATTCCGTAATCCCCTGCCGCAATCTGACGTCCCAGTTCTATAGCCTGCTCATGTCCCAGCTGCGTCAGCGCAATGTCCGTGGAGCCGCAGATCTTGTTTTCCACATTCCAGACAGTCTGTCCATGGCGGGTAAAATATAGCTTTTTCATGGCTTTTCTCCTTAATTTGTGCTTTATTTTATTCTACATGGGAACTAGAATTCCTGCAAGCGGAATATTGCATTAAAATTTCATCTTACATTGACACATTTTTGCGGTTATGATAATATGCAAATATACAATAATATTTATTGGGGAGGTCTTTATGAAAAACAAAAAAAGAATTACCTGCTGTTTTAAGAAATTTCTGGCTGTTACCCTGACCGGCGTTTTCCTGTGCACTTCCGGATTAACCGCCAGTGCGGCCGATCCTGCTCCTGATCCCCATGTATGTGCATTCTCCGTAGTCAACTGGACCTGCTACAATTCCTTTAATTCGGGGAATCACAATTATATCAGCGGCTGGGTTCCCGATCCCAATACCGGAGTTTCTACTCCGGTCTACAGCACATGCTCCATAGTTGTCTACCAATACCGTGGCCTCCTGCAGTGTGCCTGCGGCGCCACCAACGGCCTTAAATATGACACAAAAACCGTACATACGAAGTGCGGACAATAATATTCCGGATTGGAGGATCTCTCTTCATGCATAGATCACATTATCTTACCTATTCAAAAGCCTTTCTGATCCATCTGCTTGCAATCGTCTTATTGCTGGCAGGCTGCGGAGAGCTATCCCCCTCCCTTTCCGCAGAATCCCCCTCTCCCTCTGCGGAAAGGGAGGGGGATTCTGCAATGACCTATCAGCTTACTGAACAACTTCTTGCAGAACCGGAGACGGCCTTTGAGGCAACGGAAGAAAATCTGGTTCTCTCTCTGGCAGACTGCTTTTCCGCCAATGGGAATCTATACTATCTTTATACCGTCTTCCGCATGCAGGATGAGCTTCCGATTTTTCATGGCAGTTGTCTCTTTGTGCTGGAGTCTCCTGATACCCAATGGAAATATTATACTCTCGCCCTGGAAAGTTGGAATTCTGATACATACTATATTGCTCAGAATATTGTAAGTGTCAGCGAAGACGGCGTCCTCTTTGCTTTGCAGGAACTGAGCGGAGTCAATTCCTCTGCTGATTGTCTGGGCTTTTACAGCTGGGATAAGAACTGTGAGTTTCTGGGGAAGCTCGATTCTTCTATTTCCTCTGCAGATCTCTATTTTCTGGAGGAAAACCTTTATACCATTACCGGCAGCACTCTTACTTCCTATGATCCGCAGTTCCAACCGATACAGACTCTGAATTTGCAAAACCGTATATCGGGCTGCCTTACTTCCGGTTCGGATAGTCTATGGTACGGGTTTGATGCTGATCAGAATCTGGCGGTCTGGGACGAACCTACCGGAGAGCTGCTCTATCTATTGGGCGATATGGTAACCCCCTACTCCGACTTCTGCCTGACGAGAACTGCCTCCGGCGAATTTATCCTGGCAGACACCAGCGGCTTATGGGCCGGGGATGGTTCAGCCCCCCTGGAAAAAATCCTGTCCTTTGCCGACAGAGATTATGCCCTTGAAGAGATTTTAGGTATGGGCTGCCACGAGGACGGAAAATTATTTCTGTTTGTCCGCTTCGACAACAGTCTCTATCTTCTGACTGCAGAACCCTGTAAGATATCGGAACTCCCCGTCAAACAGGAAATCACTCTGGTGGCCTATAATACTTCCACACTGGAAAAGGTTGCGGTTGCCTTTAACCGTCAGAACGAGCAATATCGCGTTACGCTCATTGATGTATCCAGTCAGTCAAACCGAAGCGAATATCTTCAGTCCCTGCAGTTGGAATTCTCCTCCGGCAGGGGACCGGATCTGGTGAGCCCCTTTGTAATCGACTGTGAAAATGCTGCGAAAAATGGCTATCTGGAACCTTTGGAGGATATTATCGAAGACCCCGCCGAATACTGGGATGCCTGTCTGGAAACCGGGAAAATAGACGGCGTCACCTACGGAGTTCCCTATCGGATTTATCTTTCCCTCCTGACAGCCTCCCAGACTTTGGTGGGAGACCGGGAAGCCTGGACGCTGGAGCAAATGATGGAAACCATACGCAATTCCCCGGCAGAAGCGCTGGAGATGGGAAAGGATGGTATAGATCTCGTTCTGCAATACGGACTGATGACTCCTGATAATCCTCAGTTTATCGACTATGAAGCCGGTGTAAGCCATCTGACAGAGCCATCCTTTTTAAGCTTTCTGGAATTTGCAGAGGATTACAGCGATCAGCTAACCTATACTGCAGACCGAAGCAACGCAGCAGAGTACTATCAAAACGGCCTGCTTGCCGCCTATTACCTGACAGTAAACAATCCCGGAGACCTGCTCTTCCCCATCAGCTGCTACGAGAATGAGGAGGTACTGGTTGGGCTGCCCCACAGTCAGGGGCGTGGGGTATACATGGGAGCTGAACTGCTCTATCTGAACAGTTCCTCCTCCTGCAAGGAAGGTGCTAAAGAGTTTCTGCGCTATCTGCTGTCGGCAGAGGGACAGCTTTGTTATGTTAAAAATTATAATAATTACAGCGCCCTCTCCTGCCGCCGTGATATCACAGAAACCGTTCTGCAGATGTACCAGACTATAAACGATAAGACGCACCCGGATATACACTCTTATTTAGGCGTCACTTATGAAGTTGTCCCCTTAGACGAAGAACAGATTTCCCAATTTTGGAGTCTATTTGAGGATGCAGAGCCCGAATGGCGATGGCCCAGCGGACTTGCCGCTATTATCAATGAAGAACTTGCCCCCTATTTTGCCGGGGACTGCTCTTCTGCGGAGGCTGCGGAAAAATTAGACAGCCGTATCCAACTGTATCTGAATGAAAAGCAGTAAGCGCTCTAACATCAAAGAACCCCGGCAGAAACTTCTCTGCCGGGGTCATCTGTTTTATACTTCATTTTTCGATTCTGGCACTTACATCATGCCGCCCATACCGCCGCCTGTGGGCATTGCAGGAGTTTCCTCCTTGATGCTTGCCACTACGGACTCGGTGGTCAGCAGGGTGCTGGCAACGCTGGTTGCATTCTGCAGAGCGCTTCTGGTTACCTTTGCGGGATCCAGAATACCTGCGCTGACCATATCCACATATTCTTCTTTCAGCGCATCGAAGCCGACGCCCACTGCGGACTCTCTTACCTTATTGATGATGACGCTGCCCTCTACGCCTGCATTGGCAGCGATGTGATACAGAGGAGCCTCCAGGGCTTTCAGTACGATCTGCGCACCGGTCTTCTCATCTCCCTCCAGGGAATCAGCCAGCTTGCTTACCTCCTTGGATGCGTGGATATAAGCGGAACCACCGCCGCAGATGATACCTTCCTCCACAGCAGCCCTGGTGGCAGCCAGTGCATCCTCCAGACGCAGCTTTGCTTCATTCATTTCGGTCTCGGTAGCGGCGCCCACACGGATCACTGCCACACCGCCGGCCAGCTTAGCCAGTCTCTCCTGCAGCTTCTCCTTATCAAAATCAGAAGTGGTCTCCTCAATCTGCTTCTTGATCTGTGCAATACGGCTCTGGATTGCATTCGTGTCACCCTCGCCGTCCACAATCACCGTATTCTCTTTCTGTACCTTTACGGACTTTGCACGGCCCAGCATGGACATATCCGCATCTTTCAGCTCATAGCCCAGCTCGGAGCTGATCACGGTACCGCCGGTCAGGATGGCGATATCCTCCAGCATTGCCTTTCTTCTGTCGCCGTAGCCGGGTGCCTTTACCGCTACCACATTGAAAGTGCCGCGCAGCTTGTTGACAATCAGAGTAGTCAGGGCCTCGCCCTCCACATCCTCAGCGATAATCAGCAGCTTAGCGCCGGACTGTACGATCTGCTCCAGCAGGGGCAGGATCTCCTGGATATTGGAAATCTTCTTATCGGTAATCAGGATATAGGGGTTATCCAGGGTTGCTTCCATCTTATCCATATCGGTTGCCATGTAAGCGGAGATATATCCTCTGTCAAACTGCATACCCTCTACCAGATCCAGCTCGGTCTGCATGGTCTTGGACTCCTCGATGGTGATAACGCCGTCCCCGCTGACCTTTTCCATGGCATCAGCCACCAGCTGGCCTACTTCCTCATCCCCTGCGGAGATTGCTGCTACTCTGGCAATATGCTCCTTGCCGTTTACTTTCTGGCTCATACCGGCGATGGCTTCCACTGCGCAGTCGGTTGCTTTCTTCATACCCTTTCTCAGAATAATGGGGTTAGCGCCTGCTGCCAGGTTCTTCATCCCTGCATTTACCATAGCCTGTGCCAGAACCGTTGCGGTGGTGGTGCCGTCACCAGCTACGTCGTTGGTCTTGGTTGCCACTTCCTTTACCAGCTGTGCGCCCATGTTCTCAAAAGCATCCTCCAGCTCGATCTCCTTGGCGATGGTCACACCGTCGTTGGTGATCAGGGGAGCGCCAAAGGACTTATCCAGCACAACGTTTCTTCCTTTGGGTCCCAGTGTTACTCTTACGGTATCAGCCAGCTGGTTCACACCGGACTCCAGGGCTGCACGTGCCTCTGCACCATATTTAATCTCTTTTGCCATAATGATTACGCCTCCATTTTCATTGTGATCTGCAGTCGCCGGGAAATATTTTCTTCCGGCACTGCCTTAAAGTTCATTGCCGCCTCCGGGCTGCCTTACTGGATAATTGCCAGAATGTCATTCTGCTTTACAATAATGTACTCATCCTCATCCAGCTTTACTTCGGTTCCGGCATACTTGGAGTAGATGACCTGATCGCCCACCTTAACCTCCATCTTCACTTCCTTGCCGTCCACCACGCCGCCGGGGCCTACTGCAACAACCTCTGCCTGCTGAGGCTTCTCCTTGTTCTGGCCGGGCAGTACAATGCCGGATTTGGTGGTTTCCTCCGCCACCAGCTGCTTCAATACGACTCTGTCGCCTAAAGGTACTAATTTCATACTGTTTGCCTCCTTATATCTGATTTGTTTCTTTTGGATTTTGTTAGCACTCTTTTACATCGAGTGCTAATTTCTAGAACATATATTAGTTTTATATGCGGCGGTTTGCAACCGCATGCACAGTCATTGTAAGACTTTTATTATATGATTTTCTCTTATTTTCTCATTTTTTCTATTATTTACTCATTTTTGACCATTTGCAGTGATTTAATACTTATTTTAGAAATTATTTCCGCACACAATAAAAAGCGCTGTACCGGGGAATTCCCTGGGTACAGCGCCTGTCGGCTGCTTCGCTATAAAACAGAATTCATTCGGCCGGAATATCAGCACTTGATCTCCAGATATCCCAGGAGCTTGCTCATATCATACTCCTCCAGAACGCCTAAGTTGGAATCGTAGAACTTGCCGTCATAGTGTACCAGATAATGGCAGAAACGCCCCATCTTCTCCATCAGGATACAGCACTTGGGCAGCACTGCGGGACGCCCCTCGGTATACACAATGATATCCGTATGGTCGATACCGTAATAGTTCAGAGCAGAAATCACCCTGCCCATGGTAGCCTGCCACTCCCGGCAGTCCATCACGCTGATCACCTCGGCAATCGTCACACCGGCCAGCATTGCCACACAGGACTGGCCGCACAGGCCGTCCTCCGGCTGAATGATCACATTCATGCTGTCAATCTTCCGGATGGGCTTCTCAAAGCTGTAAGGACTGTTCTGATCCATCTTGATCAGGCTGCCGGTAACGTGCAGCAGGATCTTATGGGGCTGTCCCAGATCCACCTTTACCGCATCCTCGTCCTCAATGTGAATCTGATAGTTTCCCTTTTCCAGAGGAATCAGCTCACAGTCAATGATCGCATTGTCCAGCACCACGTCCGCCTTGATCACATCCCTCTGCTTACACACCTCCCAGATATTGAAAGGAATCTGGATCATATACCCTTTTTCTTTCTTCTCAATTCTGGCTTCAAAAAAATATCTCATATCCGCAACCTCCGCCATACTTTTAAAAAATTGTAACCGCTTACATTTCTATTTTACCAAAATCTCGCTCATATGCAATAGCTGTACCGGAAAAAATACAACTCGTTATTTTTCTGTCAATCCTCCTTGCGGACCCTGGAGGGCGCCTGCCCGTAATATTTTTTAAACAGCTTGCTGAAATGATAGGCATCGTCATACCCCACCGCAGCAGCCACCTCCTGGATGGACATCTCTTTCTCCTGCAGCAGCAGTTCCCGGGCTTTCTCCAGCCGGATGTGGATCAGATGCCGTATCGGCGTATCGCCGGTCTCGCTTTTAAAAATCTTGGAAATGTAAAAAGGACTCAGATACATATTTTCCGCAATGGTATCCAGAGAAATTTTTTCATTATAATGATCTTCAAAATAGCTGACAATCTGCTCCACCACATACTTTTTATTTACCGACTCGAAAGAATAGCCTTTCATGGATTCGGGAAGCTGGGCCTGCTCTTTCAGAACCAGCAGCAGCAGCTGCATCAGTTAGGCTTTCAGCATATGATACCGCCCCTGCCAGCATACGGTGCTCTCCGCTTCCATCGAGGAACAGATGCGGAAGATCCGCTGACGCAGCTCTCCGGCGGTATGCAGAATATAGCCTCCGCCGGGAAGCGGCACCTCTCCCGGCTCCCACCCCGGCAGCTGCACATCGCAGAAGCCCACAAAGAACTCCGTGGCTGGCACCTCCGCCTCGGGCACATACAGGGCCTGATGATGGACACCGGGCTTAAAGATCAGCAGATCACCCTCACTGACCTCATAGAGCTTCCCCTCAATATGGTATTTTCCCGTGCCGGACATGACAAAAGCCAGCTCCGTAATATCGTGACAGTGATAAGGCTCCTCTTCCGCAGTCCGGGTTCCTTTCCAGGTAAACAGAAAAGTGGGATTCAGCTCCTCTATCCTTATCTGGTTTTCCTCACAGGCGCAATATTTACTCATCTGTATCTCTCTCCGCTGTTCTCTGAATTATACCTCTATTTTATACGCTGCTGTTCAAAATGTAAAATCTTTTTTAGAAAAAAATCTTTCCTCCCCCGCTGCTGCGCCGCAGACGAAAATCCCCGGAAAATCCATCTGTACAGATCTGTACAGGAATCCTCCGGGGTACTTTTGAGAACTTCTTTCAACCGCTAAATGCCCAGCATAAGCGTGGCAATGCGGAAATATACCAGCAGTGACAGAGCGTCCACAATGGTCGTGATAAAGGGGCTTGCCATCACCGCCGGGTCGAATCCGATCCGCTTGGCCGCCATGGGCAAAAGGCAGCCCACCAGCATCGCCATCACCACCGCCGCCACCAGGGTAAGACATACCACCAGCGACACCGCCAGCCCCACACGGTCAAACAGCATCAGCTTGGCAAAATTAGCCACGGCCAGCGTGCCGCCGCACAGCAGCGCCGTGCGAAGCTCCTTCCACATGATCCTGGGCACATCCCGGTACTCGATCTCTCCCAGAGAAAGTCCGCGGATAATTGTCACGCTGGTCTGTCCGCCTGCGTTACCGCCGGTATCCATCAGCATGGGGATAAATGCCGTCAGCGCCACATAGACGCTTAAAGCGTCCTCAAAATGCGTGATGATGCTTCCGGTAAAGGTGGCGGACACCATCAGCAGCAGCAGCCAGGGAATTCTCTTTTTAAAGGTCTCCCATACGGAGGTGCGCATATAGGGCTTGTCGCTGGGAACCAGCGCCGCCATCTTTTCCATATCCTCCGTGGCCTCTTCTTCAATGACGTCCACGATATCGTCCACCGTGATAATGCCCACCAGGCGGTTCTCATTATCCACCACCGGCATGGCAGTAAAGCCGTATTTCTGGAACTGTCTGGCCACTTCCTCCTGGTCGGTCTGGGTACGCACAGACACCACATTTTCATGCATGATCTCCCCGATGGTCTCATCGGGGTCGCTGAGCAGCAGATACCGCAGCGCCACCGTGCCTAAAAGCCTGCGCTGGGCATCCAGCACATAACAGATATTGATGGTCTCACTGTCCAGACCCACCTTGCGGATCCGGGCGATGGCTTCCTCCACCGTCAGGCTTTCTTTCAGATCCACATACTCCACGGTCATGATGCTGCCCGCAGAATCCTCCGGATAGCGCAGCAGATGGTTGATATCCCGGCGGGTCTCCGGGCTGGCGCTCTCCAGCAGGCGCTTGACCACGTTGGCCGGCATTTCCTCCAGCAGATCCGCCGCATCATCGGCCATCAGATTGTCAATAATGCTGGCCGCCTCCCGGTCCGTCATGGAAGTGATGATCGTCTGCTGCAGATCCACATCCAGATAGGAAAAGATATCTGCCGCCAGATCCTTGGGCAGGATCCGAAATGCTTTCACCATGCTCTGTACCGGCAGTTCCTCCATGCATGCGGCAATATCCGCATCATTCAGGTCGATCAGCAGCTGGCGAAGCTTTGTGTACTGCTGCGTCTGCAGCAGCTCCTGTATTGTCTCAAATTCCTTTAACTGCTCCATAGCATTTCTCCTTATGATGATTTTTTATGGTAATGCAACTTCGCCCGGGAGCGGGATCACTACTGCTTTTACTGCTCTTCATAAAAAACCACCACCTTTCTGAGAAATACTCATCCTTGTTCATTTTACGATTTTGCGCTTTTTTTGTCAATAAACCTTACTTCTTTTTTACATTCCCAGACAATCCTGCCGCAGGTGGCTTCCACCAGCTCCTTCTGCAGCTGCGGGGCCTGATCCTTTCGGATCCGCAGGGTCAGCCGGACGTCCGGGCCGTACCGGCTGTCCACCGGCTCCAGGCCCTGCTCTCCCAGTATGTAAAGCACCTTGCCCACGCCGTTATAATCCGTCTGCAGATCAATCTCCAGCCCCTGACGCATAACACCCGTTACACAATCTGCCAGCCCCGCCTTGACCGCCTGGGTATACGCTCTCACCAGGCCGCCGGTTCCCAGCAGGGTACCGCCGAAATACCGGGTCACCACCACAGCCACATTGCGGATTTCCTCCGCCAGCAGCACCTCCAGCATGGGCCGCCCGGCCGTTCCGCTGGGCTCTCCGTCATCGCTGCACCGGGTCAGCTCCCCTCTGCTGCCGATTACAAAAGCGCTGCAGTTGTGCCTGGCATCCCAGTATTTCTTTTTCATTTCTTCTATAAAGGCTGCCGCCTCCTGCTCCGTCTCCACCCTGCGCACCGTGGCGATAAAACGGGATTTCTTCTCCACAATCTCCCCTTGACCACCCTGGATCAACACACGATAATCCGCACTCTGCTCTGATGCCATCCACTCCGCATTCCTTTCCTGCAGGCTCTCCTGCACTGATAACAGTATATCCCAAAACTTCCCCCAGAGCCAATACTTTCTGATTAAAATATAATTTTTTCGTGAACAATTCTTAATATCTTCAAGAAAACCTTTATTTACCAAGGATTATTTGGTATAATGTCCGAAAAGGGCAGAGTCAGGACGATGCGTAAGGCTCCTGCCGAGCTTGCTCGGGCAGAGACTTATGCATCGTTCTGACGAGCGAAGCGACTGCGAAAATCTCTGATTTTCGCAGCTCTGCCCGTGGGGTGCTGCAAACCAATGATTTGATTTCCGCAGCTCTGCCCGTAGAGAACTGCAATCCAATGTTACGCAGCTCTCCCCGGGAATCCCCCGTCCTACTTAACGAAAGGGAGTCATTTTATGGATTATAGTAAAAAAGGCGTCCGGGCCCGTCAGAAGACCTTGAACGCCAAATCACAGAAAATGGGAAGAAAAGCCGCCCTGTTGGTACTAAAACTCTTCCTCGTCGCCATCGTTGGCATAGGCATCATCGGCATCTCTGCCGGCATCGGCATGTACAAGGGCATCCTGGCCTCCACCCCGGAGATCTCACCCAGCGATGTGGCCCCCGTGGGCGCCGCTACCTTTGTGTACGATTGTGAGGGCAATAAACTGGACGAGCTCATCGCCGTCAACTCCAACCGTATCATCGTGACCCAGGACAAGATCCCTGAAAATCTGGCTCATGCCTTTGTGGCCATTGAGGATGAACGTTTTTACCAGCACAACGGTATCGACTACAAAGGACTGCTCCGGTCCGCCTATCAGTTCATCAAAACCCTCGGTGATGAGACCCAGGGAGCCAGCACCATTACCCAGCAGCTGCTGAAAAACACGATTTTCACGGATTGGACCTCGGAGGGCAAAAATTATATTAAAAAAATCAAGCGAAAGCTTCAGGAGCAGTACCTGGCCATCGAGCTGAGCAAGACCCTGAGCAAGGATGAGATTCTGGTGCGTTATATGAACACTATCAACCTGGGGCAGAAGACCCTGGGCGTTGAGGCTGCCGCACAGCGTTAGTTCGGGAAATCCTGCAGCGAGCTGACCCTGTCCGAGTGCGCAGTTATCGCTTCCATTACCCAGAATCCTTCCCGCTACAACCCCATCAGCCATCCGGAAGATAATGCGAAACGCCGGGAGACCTGTCTGACAAATATGCTGGAGCTGGAGTTTATCACCCAGGAAGAATATGACGAGGCCATGGCGGATAATGTCTACGAGCGGATTGAAAGCCATAACATCAACTACCTGGCCAACAGCTCCTCCAGCACTTATTTTACGGATGCGGTGCAGAAACAGGTTAAGGAAGATCTGCTGGCAGCGGGCTACAACGAGACCCAGGCGGAATTCCTGCTGTACTCCGGCGGTCTGCGGATCATGACCACCATGGATCCCAAGATCCAGGCCATCGCCGATGCAGAGGTGGCGAACCCGGACAATTATCCGGCGGATGTAAAATGGCTGCTGGATTATGCGCTGACCATCACCCATGCGGACGGCACCCATACCAATTACAGCAAGGAAATGATGACCGAATATTTTAAGGAAAATGTGGATAAGAGCTTTAACCTGATCTTTACCTCTCAGGATGCTGCTCTGGAGGCCATTGAGCAATACCGGAACTCTCTGATGCAGGAGGGGGACGATTATGACGAGAATTATAATCTGACTCCCCAGCCCCAGACTGCTCTGGCAATCATTGAGCAGGAAACCGGCTATGTGCGTGCCCTTGTGGGAGGCCGCGGAGCCAAGGAGGGCCGTCTGACCTTTAACCGTGCTACGGACGCTACCCGGCAGCCCGGCTCCACCTTTAAGGTTCTGGCGTCCTATGCGCCTGCACTGGACAGCTGCGGCATTACGCTGGCCTCAGTATTTATTGATGCACCGTTTAATTATGCAGACGGCACACCCGTGCGAAACTGGTACGGCGAAGCCTACAAGGGACCGGTGACGGTGCGCTATGCCATCGAACAGTCCATGAATATCATTGCCGTAAAGACTATCACTCAGGTTACTCCGAAGCTGTCCTATGACTACCTGATCAACTTCGGCTTTACCACGCTGACCACCGGCAAGGTGGTGGGCAATCAGGTATTGGGAGATGTGAACCAGGCTACCGCACTGGGCGGCCTGACCGACGGCGTCACTCCTCTGGAATTGACGGCCGCCTATGCCACCATTGCCAACGGCGGCGTATACAACACGCCGAAGCTGTACACCCAGGTGCTGGATGCGGACGGCAATGTAATCCTGGATAACACCGGAAATGAGGACAGCCGCCGGGTACTGCAGGAATCCACAGCTTTCCTGCTGACGGACGCCATGGTGGACGTGGTAACCAAGGGCACCGGAACCGCCGCTAATTTCTCCGGCATGGCCGTTGCCGGTAAGACCGGTACGACCTCCAATAATGTGGATGTATGGTTTGCAGGCTTCACGCCCTATTACACCTGTGCCACCTGGGTTGGTTATGATAACAATGTTCACATGAACAGCGGCAGAACCGCTGCCAATGAGACCAATATTGCCAAGAAGCTCTGGCATAATATTATGGAGCAGATTCATGAGGAGCTGCCCAGCCAGTCCTTCACCGTACCCACCGGTGTGATCCAATACAGTATCTGTAAGGATTCCGGCAAGCTTGCCAATCCCGGTGTATGCCCCGAGTCTTCCATCGGTACGGAATATTTTGCAGAGGGGACGATCCCCACAGAGATTTGTGACGTACATTACAGCGGCCTGATCTGCGAATACGATCAGCTGCCTGCAAGCGCAGAATGTCCTTTCAGCTATCAGGGCGTAACCACACGGCTGCCGGCCGAGGATGCTTCCCTGGCACAGGGCTCCACAATGTCCACCACTCTTCCGGACGGAACAGTGACCTACACCAACCCGAATGTACAGAGTACCTGCCAGCACGACGCAAACTTCTTCCTTAATCCTGATTATGAGACGATTCTCAATCAGCAGCGTTATGAGATAGAACTGCGCCGCCAGCAGCACCAGCAGATGCTGGAACAGCAGCAGCTCCAGCAGAATGCCGATGGCTGATCACCCAGTCAAAAAGATATATGATTTCAAAAAGGCCTGCCGCACAGGATTGCTCCTGTGCGGCAGACCCTTTTCCTATTATAAGTTTCCCCTTTTACATGGAATATGATATATTGTTTCCACAATTAAGTAAATACGTTTTTTTCATAAAGTATAGAATAATTCGTAAGATTATTACAGCGGATGTCAAATTTTGCTAACCACCATCTGTAAGCAAGGCTTTCATAGCAATTACCACCTATCCGATAATTGCTGTGAAAAACTTGCAGCCAATTACTGAACAGGCGGCTCATACTTAATTAAGTCAGATACTCCGCAATCAAGAACACAGCATAATCTTGCTATTGTGTTCAAGTCTATTCGAGATACATCATTTTTACAAAACCTGTTTATCTGGGTATGGCTTATTTTCGCCTTATAAGATAACTGTGTTTTGCTGATGCCCTTTTCTTTTATCAATTCTTCTAAGTTTAAGGTAGCTTTTCCAAACTCGTTCATTGCATTACTCCTTTTATCCTACATTATATAATTCAATGAATAATTATGTTAGATGTGATATATTTGATGAATTATATATCCTGAAAGATGTTTCATTTTCTTGTTGAAAACACAGTATATTTGTCAGTTGCGGTAACGAAGCACCTGCAGAGGTCATGGCAACTGTTGAAGATATCGAGGCATCAAATGAACAAACCGAAGCCGAAACCGACAGTATTCCCGAAGCCACAGCAACGCCTGATATGACGGCTACAGAGGAACCTGAACCCGAAGCAACGGCAGAGCCTGACGCCACCACGGAGCCTGAAACAACGGCAGAACCCACCGTCACCACAGAGCCTGCTGACACCGCAGATACGCAGGAAGCGGTGGAAGCTGCCGACGCTGCGGAACCTACTGCTGCGGAAGCGGCGGCAACAGCAACCCCCGAAGCGGAACCCGCTGCCGTGGTATATACATACACCGACATGAACCAGACCATGTGGACGAAGTCCAGCGTCAATGTGAGAGACCTCCCCAGCACCGACGGCAATAAGGTAGGCAGCCTGAAAGGCGGTCAGGAAGTCACCGTCACAGGGAGCGGCAGTCTCCTCTGAATGGTATTCCGCATCTTCCTCTGCGTTCATCGACTCTCTGAATCAGAAGAGGGCGGAACAGGGATTAGCCGCTTTGGCCTGGGATAGCACTCTTGAGCAGAACGCATTGGCAAGGGCGGTTCAGCTTGCAAGCGATTACAGCCACAACGGAGGTACCTATGCGGAAAACATTGCTGAAATCTATTCCGACCCTTTAAATATCGAAGCATGGTATAACGCATGGTACAATTCGGAGGGGCACCGTGCAAATATGTTTTCCACAGGATACGTCAAAGCTGCCTGCACTTATTATACAAACGGCAGCAAGTCCTATGTCATCACGGTATTTCAGGGGGATACCTCTCCTGCATCGGCGGAACAGCTACAGCAGCAGATTGATAGCGGTGAACTGACTCATATAAATAGTACAACCGATGAAAACACAGGCGCAACTGTGGACGTATATGGTACTCCCGGTACAAAAACTGAAGAACAGGCTATTGCAGACGGTGACATAACTCAGGAGCAGGCAGATGCTGTAAGGGCATTGATAGAACAACTAAGGGCTGAGACGGAAGCTGAGGCAGAAAGCGGAAATTAAAATAAAGAATACCGAGAGGGCTTATCAGAAATGGTAAGTCCTTTCTTCTTTTCACTTAAATTTTCTTTAAATTAATACAGAAAATTATAGACACACAAAAACAGCGGAAACCCTGTAAAATCAAGGTTTCCGCCGCTTTTCAATAAGCTGCTGACGGGAATCGGACCCGTTTCATGTCTTTTTTGTGAATTATTGTAAAATACACTATTTTTCATTTTTCCCTTATTTTAAGGGTTTTTATTGTCTTTTATTTTGTTCCGTATTCCTTTTTTTGATATCGGCATCCCTTAAAAAATAATAACATGCAACACGATATGCAACACGTTTTTTAATAGAAACGGACATACAAAGATGGCCCCGGCAATGAACCGGTACCATCTTTGTATTAATCCTGGTGCTCCTGCTGCAGATCATTGATCCAGGCACAGCAGAGACGTGATCGTATCCACTCCGGCCACGCCGTCCATGGACAGGTTATTGATCTCCTGCCACTGCAGCACTGCGGCCCGGGTATCGTTGCCGTACTTGCCGTCCTCTGCCAGATTGACACTCAGCAGCACGTTGAGTCGGGCCTGCACCCACCTGACCACCTCGCCGGTACTGCCTACCCTGTAACGGCCCTCTGACAGCGTACCGGCCTTAAGGAGCGTCTTTTTGATCGCCACCGAGGTATTGGCGCCCTTGAGACCGTCAACGACCAGAGAGCGCCCTGCAGCATCTGTAATGCCGTCCGCATTGAGGGCCTCCTGCAGGCTCTCTACATTGGCATTGTAGGTTATCGTGCTGGTGGCCGTGTTTGTGCTGGTGGCCGGGTCTACGGTCTCGGTACCTTTTGCGTCAGCGATCATGTCCGCCAGCGGAAAATATCGGCCGGGGCAGGCCGTTGCTCCGTGGGCCTTATGGCCACAGATCTCTGTGATTGTGGGGTACTTGTCCAGGGCCTGGCGGATCAGCTGCACAGCGGCCTCATATTGAGCGGCAGGCATGTCCTGATCTGTCTCATAGTTGCCCTCCAGACAAATCCCTACGCTGGCGGAGTTGTACCCGGCGCAATGGGCGCCGACATACTCCCAGCCCCGGCCCTGGTATACGGTGCCGTCCCGGCGGACATAAAAGTTATAGCCGATCCCCAGCCAGCCCCGGCCCAGGTGCCACTTGTGGATGGTCTCAACGCTGGCGCTGGGAGCAGCGGCGTGGTGGATGATCAGCATGGTGGTTTTCTTGCGCTTGGTAAGCTTTCCCGTGAATAGTAAATTTGCGTTGATGATGTTCATAGATTATTCCTCGCTTTCTGAATTGACTTCCGGCAGGCCTGCCAGACTTGTCAGAAGAGACAGTACTCCGGCCAGGGCAGCTGCACTGGCCACCATTGCCCAGTTGACGTCTCCCATTACTGCAGCTGTGCCGATTGTGGCCACGGCTGTCTGTGCTACGGTCTTTACGGCTCTTACGCCTGCTTTCTTGATCCATTCGATCCAGTATTCTTTGTTTTTCATAATCCCTCTTTCTCCAGGTTTTCCAGGTCCTGGATCCTGTGATTAATTACCTTGATCTGCTCCTCGACTACCGGCATCCGTTTTGCAAAATTATTGTGTTCTCTCACCTCTCTGGTGAGCTCCTCAATCTTGCAATCCATGACTGCCTGAGTCTTATCCAATGACTGCTCGATCTTCCGGTTGCTCTGCACGTTAGAGATGATTACTCCAATCAGTGCAAGACCTCCCGTGATCAATGCTGCAACAATGGATTCCATGACAATCCTCCTCCCTGTATTGATTTATAGCAAAGAGCCGGGCACCTCCTTTCGGAAGCATCCGGCTCTATGGCTCTGATTAATAGATTATACTGTTGTAAGGGTGATCCGCTTTAGCTTATATTAAAGTAGATCCGCCATGTGCTTGCCTGGCGTTGGTTGTCAAACATAAATTTTATCAGTAAACTGCCAGATCCGTTATTTTCGATGATCTCGTATGACGGAGAAGTAATATAAGCAACTCCGTAAATATCAAGCGCTGTCACTGCGATCTTTGTACTATCCGCAGGGAATACCGGACTATTTACGGCTACTGACCACTCATATTTACCATCGACTTGCGTGTAGTATATCGGTGTCGCAAACACCGTTATTTTGCCCGGTTTATACATTGGTATAGGAATCCACTCTCCGGTCGGATTACCACCCACACCATTAAGATGCATGATGTAAGTCATGCTCGTTTTGCCCGATGCAAGTATAAAGCCCCGGTGTGTACTTTGCTTGACAAACAGCATGGTCGCCCCGCCGCCATCGGTCGGCGCATCGCTCACAACCGTATCAATTAGCAGCGCCTGGGACTGGCTGGGCATGGCCGCATAGATCTCCGCTGCGGTTGCAGACTCCGTAAATCCCAACTGGGCCAGCGTGGCATAGGTCTTTATGTTCCGTTCGGATTTTATATAATCCATTATGTCACTGAGCCAACCATCATACCCGTTGGATTGCATGTACAAATCCCCGTAAGGGCTAATAATACCGCCTTCGGTGAGATCTCCGCCGGATAGAGGCATATATCCATCCAGATTGCCATTTATTGTATTAATCGCATCTGTTACCGTGCCATCCCCGATCGCCGATATATCTGTGCTGCCAAGCAACTTCCAGAGATACCGGACATTCCGGCACATTGTGGATATCTTGCCGAATAGACTGCTGTGTGCCTCACCATTTTCCAGCACCGGCACATCCGTCCACTCGGCGGGATCTGTAGCATCTTCGCTGGTAAAGGAGACTGTATTCTCGGCAGTGTCCCCGTCTGCATCCAGTTTTCCCGCCAGGTCGTCCGCACTGGCATAATCCCCTTTGGGCTGGAACTTACCGGCCGCCCAGTCCCGGATCGTTGCAAAAATCTCGTTTACTGTCATTATGCTACCTCCTCGTTAAGAATCGCTAATGCGTCCGCCGCCGTCATGGATCTGATGCTTGCCACCAGGGCATGATCCTCCGCTGTATAATCATTGCTAGAAAGCCCTTTGCCGGTCTCACTCGTCACATATCCGGCCAGCAGATCATCCACCTGTGCTGCAGTATAATAACCCGTCAGATCCACAGCACTGTTACCGATAAATTCCCAGCCATTTACGGTGCCGTCCACATTTATGTACTCATTATAAATATCATTCTCGCTGCCGGACTCTTTCAGAACCATGTATATGGTCTCTGTGGATATGTCCTCCGTAGGCAGCTCCGTGACGATGGTCCTAAACTGCCCGGTCGTGCCTATCAGAGCCATCAGGCCGTCCAGGCTTACCCCGTTACCGTTTGTGACGTCACCGGCATAGTAGGCATTGCCCTGCCAGTCTACGGTATGGATATTCTTGCGATCCGTTGCAGATGTCCCGCCGCCTACGATGTGGGCATATTTGTTCTCGGTGTCCTCCTCGTTGTACTGGCCCTGAACGTGCTGGAATTGACCAGATGCTATAGTATATTGTCCCTCGGCGTGAGCCCCAGTTCCCGATGCCTTAGTACTTAAATTTTCCGCATGTGCCCCGGTTCCTGATGCTTGAGTTGAGGCGCCCTCCGCATGTGAAAACATGTCGCCAGCTGTTGTGCCGTTTCCCTCTGCGTGAGCAAAGTCCCCGGTTGCCTTTGCATTATATCCCTCAGCATGGGCTCCGCTTCCGCTGGCGGTTGTACTTTGGCCCTCAGTGTGAGAATAGTATCCAGTTGCCTTGGTACTTAGTCCCTCCGCATGACTAGCCTGTCCACTGGCTTCCGTATTATGTCCCTCTGCATGGACGTAATTCTGAATTGCTTTTGTCAAATACCCTTCGGCGTGAGCGCAGGAGAAACTGGCGGTTGTACTTTGCCCCTCCGCATGAGCGTATGTACCGCTGGCAGTTGCACCTTGACCCTCAGCATGAGAGTATTGACCGCTGGCAGTTGTACTGCTTCCCTCGGCATGGGAATAATCTCCGGTTGCTTTCGCACCGTTTCCCTCGGCATGAGACCGGATACCACTGGCTGTAGTGCTGCACCCCTCTGCATGGGCGCTCTCGCCGCTGGCCTGCGCCCCATATCCCTCGGCATGGGAATAATTTCCGCTCGCTTTGGTACCGTATCCTCCCTCGGCATGAGCACAACTGCCGCTTGCCGTTACATGAGTGCCCTCGGCATGAGAATAATCAGCGCTCGCAACGCAGTCGTAACCGATGGTGTGGGAATTACGACCCACATCACCCGTACCCCTGGTGCCTACTGTAAGCGCATTTTTAAATCCGGCATCCTCTGATGCCAGGAAGTCTTCCAGTGCGGCCAGAACCGCATCCTGCTTATTTAAGATATCTGCCGTCACCGGAGTAGTCATGACCGGTTTGTCTACATAGCCGTCCGGGTATGGTTTGGTAAATTGTTTTTCGTATAGTGCCATGGTTAATCCTCCTCTACTTTCAGAGCAATGTCATAGATGACATTTTCAACGGTTCCACTGCTTAAGTCGACCTCATACGTATCTATATATCCAACAGGGAGGTTATTTTTATTCAAACATAATTTATTTCCCCTAATAAATATGCCCCGACAAGTTTTCGAAACGCCAAGGTTTTCGTGGTAAATGTCATCAGGCAATGCAAATTCAACGCAATCACTCTCTAGGCTTTGCATGAAAGCACATAGTCGACTATCCGCATAATCGACTATAAAACCATCCGTAAGAGGGTATAAGTCTTTAGGTTCCTGAGGTAGTCTTTTTTCTACAAATCTTCCATTTCTATATTCTAATAAAATCCATTTTTTATACCCTTTACTATTGTCATGTGCATACAAGAGCATGATTATTGCATTTGTTCTCTGTATATAAATGCTTTCATATATAAGCGCTGTGTATTTTGCATCATGCATATCACCTGATTTTCTCAAATCCTCCTCGTAATATTTCGTTATGTCATAATAAATATTGTATTTTTCAGTAAAATTCATATTTAGGCATTTAAATATTGGTATTCTTAATCTTTTCCCCTTGGCATAATCTTCATAGCTGCATTCTAGCGCAGAACCGTTGCTTTGATATGTAAGTAATAACTCGCTCCCCATTATATATAACGCACTATAGGCGCAGTTCTCCGTTTCTGTATTGATCTCTGTCCGATGTATACCGGTACCATCAAGAGAGTTTTGAAAAATATGCGTCACGGAGTACGACTCGGAATCCGCAAAGCAATAACCCATTTCGCTGCTGTAAAAATTAGTTCGCATGTTCTTTGACAATCCGGATTTACCAAAATCCATAAATAATGCATTATACGATGTATCAACAGTGCCTAATTCGTTTATAAGCTGCACTTTTATAGTTTGATATTCAGCGACCTTTGCCGTGCCATACGCATAGGTATTATTTTTTTCCTGATATATTCCATCCGAATCTGCATAGAACCGTTCTATATCCAACCGGTTTGACATACCCAACACTGATGGGTATTCTGTCAACTTATCCAAAGTTTTCCCAAACAGAAAGCACCACGCCCGGTTACCGTAACTATTTATATCTGATCCTATAGCATAATACATTCCGCCATAATATGTGATGTGATCTATCTGGATTTTTGGATCCGCCAGCTTCCAGATACATTCCCCATTCAGCCAGGCCTCCTTGATCTGCGCCCCCTCAGCCGCCAGGATTTCAGTATTCATTCCGTCTATGTAAATATCAGAATAAAGTGTTCCCATGTCATTTCCTCACAAAATAAATCACGCCCGCTTCGTAGCTGGCAGGCAGCTCATCCACGATCCGGTACCAGGACTGCAGCTTCTCGTCCAGCTCTGCCCGGCTGTAGGTGTAGTCCTTGACAGCGTTCTCGGCATTCTGGCGGGTTTCCAGCTGGGTCTGCAGATCGGTTATAAACTCGGTCTGGTATTCTTCACCTTCGGCAGAATATTCATCCTTAAGTGCCTGTATCCCCGATAATGTCCGGCTGAACACATAAAACTGTTTGTCAGCATACACGTCCGTCCCGTCCTCTGCCGATGCTTCGAAATCATAGGCCACATAGCTGACAATGTCCTTTCCACATTCCACCCACGGATACCCGTTATTTACAGCAGTAAACGGTATGTAACTTATTCCCTGCACATTCGGATATATATTCTGTGCAATCTGCAGCAACTCATCTGCTGACTTGCCGTAGGTAAACATGTTTCCTTGTATGATGTAGTTATTATTTCCGGCGCCATACACAACCCCCTCTTCACTGTCTGTTTGTCGGATTGTCAGTTTATCGACTGGCTTAACGCTGTACTCCTCATAATTAACCGACTTGTAAAAAGAAACACTCTCAGGATTGTATTCTCCGCCACTTCCAGCACCAACGCCCGGATAAAAAGGTGGGTATAAGGTAAGTCCCGGATAGGCTCCATCATCCCCTTTTATTTCTGGTAATATCCTATATTCAAACTTTCCCTCCCGATTAATGATGCCGAATGCTCCATTTATCTGACATATCGCTTTAATTACATTGATTGCCTGCAGAGATGTCGGAGCATATTCTTTGTTGATCGTTACTGCGTCATTCGGCAGGCTCCGCTCTTCCTGCGATATACCAAGCACTCCGAAAAGACTATCCCGAAGCACTTTAAGAGTGACCGGAAATGCCAAAGCATTATACCAGGCAGATACATCCGTATTGCCTTTAGTGTAAAGGACATCATAAGCCACGATCTCCTTAATCTGCTTATTGGCTTGCATTGTCACCGTATCCACAATGCCGCTGAACAGGTTTATCGGCTCATCTTCCGTGCCATCCGTATATATTGTAACGACTATTTTTTGGCCCTTTATATCTGTTTTAAGGCCATGCGTCTGGATACTGAATTTGCTTGCGATACATCCTACAAACTCAATACTGTCACTCTCCAGGATAGACTCTGAGAGTTGCATTGTCTCATAGTCTATCTGGTCGGTGCTGATTTCCGCTCCAAGTTCCGGAAAAGACAGGGTAACATGCTTTGTAATACTGCCAGATTTATATGCACTTTTTACATTATCTGATACCTTCATGCATTACCTCTTAATATTCGATAAACGTCCACTGCATTTCACCGTATTGTTTCACCCCAGATTCATCAACTTCTGTCCTCCTAAACTGCAGGCTGGGATCCAGATAGAAATGCCCTGTCTTATATGTACCGGTCTCGTCATCATAGTATGTGCATTGTGCATCACGCTCTCTGAAACTGATATAGTTACTGATAAGGGAGTCCAGGATAGACCGCATCTCTGCGCCGCTCATCTTACGTGTTGTAAACTGGATCTGTGTCTTGGTATGAGACAACACATTTCGGTGGGTCACACCATATCCGTCCGTATAAGAATCCAGATCCTGCCGTTGATTAGGAGCGATGTCAAATGTGTCTCGTTTTATATATTTACTCGGAAATTCGAAATTGCCAAACTTAAACAGTAACATAACCGCTCCTATCCAAACGCAGGACTTCCTGTCTGCTTCTTATACTCTCTGGCCTGTTTCCGCATTGCCCGCAACAGTTCCCGGCCGTCAACCTCAACAACAATATCACCACTCTGATTATCCCCGCCGATCAGGCCCGCCTGTATCGCCTCTGCCAGCACTTCACCCAATGCCTGCTTCATTGTGGATATAGGCGATACAATCTCCGGCTCTTTCTTGTTATCGCCAAGCACAGCCATAAATTCTTTGTTGGGCGGCACAACGGTTCCGGTGGCCAGTCGGGGAATGGTTACCTGCTTTAGTTCCGGTATGTTAAAGCCAAATGTTTTACCACCCAGCCCAGGAATCCAATCAGGGATGTCAAAACTCAGATTATTTAAGGCTCCTATCACAACATTGATTCCCTTAACCACACCATTTGCCAGGGATTCCACTACTCCTAATATTCCATTGACAATTCCTTTAATAGCTCCCCATACTCCATCAAAGATCTTCACGATACCGTCCCAAGCTTTTTCCCAATCCCCTGTAAAAATACCAACCAGAAAATCAAGAATACCACCAATCACATCCATAATCCCGCCGATAATATCTGCCACCATTCCGACTGCAGCAAAAACGGCTTTCACGATGCCGTCAAGAATAGGTAATAATACCGGGAGTACATTCTCTATAATCCAATCAATAAATGGCTTCACCTGCTCTTCCCACAGGGCTTTCAGGTAATCAGCAACACTGCCCAGCATCTCCAGAAACTTATCAATCATAGGCTGGATATGCTCTTGCCATAGTGCATCAAAGTTTGCTGCCCACTCGTCAAGCACCGGCTGGACGCTATTATTCCAAAACGACAAAAATTTGCCGACAGTATCTGATAGTCCGCTGGCCAGAGAATCAAAAAACGGCTTAAAATGCTCCTCGTACACCTCATTGAGTTTTGCAAAGGTATCATCAATTCCCTGCTTTATCGTCCCTGTCACCTCTGACAGGACGCCCCAAAAGCCCTCCAGTGCTGTACGGAACGCCTCTTTATTCTCCACAAACGGCTGTATA
The DNA here is from genome assembly GCA_017624175.1 of Lachnospiraceae bacterium. Taxonomy (GTDB): domain Bacteria; phylum Bacillota; class Clostridia; order Lachnospirales; family Lachnospiraceae; genus Acetatifactor. The sequence continues at coordinate 28,514 of JAGANP010000327.1, forward strand.
AAGATGCCAGCAATATCCCGGGTCAACTCCCAGGCAAGTTCCGTCACCCCCATAAATGCACTGCCAAATATCCCGATAATGTTTGCAGTCAGTTGCTGGCCATTCTTACTTGAGAAAGCCTCAAATACGTACGCAATCGAATCAAACAATTCGGAGAATAAGTCGTTTATCTCGCTCCATATGTCAAACATGGACACAAGGTATTCCTTGATATCTCCGCTGTTTTGCTCAAGATATTTAGAGAGACCACCAAGAATGTTATCTGCGATAGTCAGACCGATACTTGCTGTGGCTCCCGTTAGGCTACCAAGCATATATGATACTGATTGTGCCCATCCATCGGCTGATGATAATACCGCAGGATCCGTAAAGATATCTATCACGCTGTCCTTAATGGATGTTATGCTTTCTTTTACAGATTCCCAGCGATATTCCCAGTCTCCAAGTCCATTCCCAAAACCTTGGGAAAAAGCATCTTTCAACTTCCGGACACATTCAACGGCGGATTGCAGTTGCTCTTTGATTCTATCCGTAAAATCCAATACAGAGGAATCAATCGGAACCTCCTCAAACATTGTCCCGCCAGAAGTTTCTGACTCGCTGCCACCGGAACTCAAGTTATTAAGTTTATCCAGGGAACTTAGCTGCATGTTGCTGGCTTCACTCTCATCCTCCAGAGCATCCGTAGTCTGCTTAACAGCCTTGGTATACTTTTTCTGGCCAGTCGCTGCGGCCACAAACTGGCCAAACAAGTCAAATAATCTGGTCAGATATTCAATGGCCCGCTGAATATACGGGATTGCAAACTCCACCAATGGACTAAATGCTGCCGCAATGGAATTTTTTAATGTAGAAAGGCTTGCTTTCAGGCTATCCACCATGCCCTTAAAATTAGCATTCTCGCTATAGAAATTCTGGAATCCCTCCTGCATCCCCGAGATCATGGCCCTGAACGCCTTACTAATCTGCTGGAAGATAAGTAGAGACAGCGCAAGTTTTTTTAACCGTGAGAACATAGAGGAGAGTAGCCCATTCGACTTCTTTACAGACTTTCCCACCTTGTCCATTGATTTTTTAGCAGTGTCTCCCAGTTTCCTATAACTCTCTTTTGCCCGGTTGACGCTGTTACTATAGTCCTTTATCTCACTATTAAGAGCGGCAAGTTCTTGCTGCTTACTGTCATAGTCCTGATATCCGGCAGTAACACCGGCGGCCTCCAGATCCTTTATCTCCGCAAGCAGCTGCTTGCGTCTCTCCAGCACATCAACTATGTGCTGGTTATTGACCACGGCACTATTTCTGATCCCTGCAAGACGTTCCTCTTCTGCCGCTTCGGCATCAATTTTAGCCTGCCGCTCGGCCTCCTTGGCCTGGAGCTTTGCTTCGTTCTCTATCTCTTTCTGGATCCGGGCATTCTCTTTCTGTAGAGCTTTTTCTGCCTGCTCTTCTGCCCGGCGCTGTGCTTCTGCCTGCCTTTCAGCTTCTATTCTGGCTCTTTCGGCTTCTTTGGCCTGCCCGGCTTCTGTCTGCCTATTCAGCCGAGACTGATACTCTTTTAGGGCCTCGGTGGTATTCTTCCAAGCAATGTAAGTCTGATCGTACTCCTCGTATCCCTCCCCGACACCAGCCTTTTCCAGATCCTTTAGCTGGCCTACAAGGGCTTTTTGTCTTTCGAGCAGGGCAACAGTCTTTTCATCCGATACGGTAGCATTATTTTTAATCTCAGACAGCCGATTCTCCTCTGATGCCTGTTCCTGCAGTACTTCCCGCACCGCAGCGCTTTGCTGGTTGAGTTCGTTACGGTAAGCCTTGACGGCATCGGAAGCATTCTTCCAGGCAAGATATACCTGATCAAAGTCTTCGTCCCCGAAATACTTTCCCTGGCTCTCCAGTTCTTTCAGGGTTTTGGCATATTCATCAACATCAACCTTGAGCATATTCCAATGCTCAAGGTTGAATTCAATATCCGGCTGAGTATTTCCGAATGTTTCAAACTCTTTCTGCGCTTTCTCAAGAGATTTTGCATATTCAATATAGGCAGGAGATGTTTTGCTCCCCCCGGCTTCCAGAAAACTTTTCTGAGCATCTTTTAGATTCTCTATTTCTTTTTGGATCTCCGCAACATCTTTCTTGATGCCGGAGGTCTCGATTTTTGTGTTTATTCTTATACTTCCATCATATTCTGCCATAAAATGCCTCGTAACTTTTTCTGGTTAGCGGCTTGCCTCATTCGCAAGTCGGTTAAATATCTTCAACTCTATTTTACAATAATATTAAACGGATTTTGTACCATCTTTAACCGCAAAAAAAGAACGCCCTATGCAGAGCGTTCTTTTCTTGTGTTATTGTGAAAATTTGCAATACGCTGTACTCATTTTTACCAAATCTTTTGTCTGATACTTTGCATATATCTCCTGAATGGAATCAAAATATGCATCCTTATCAAATGGCTGCATCTTTTTTTCCATTGCCGCCCCGAACAGTTTTTTAGTAAAGTCGCTTGATAATCCGAGTAACCGCATATGCTTTATTCGTCCGGTTGCCGTATCCACCAGTATCACGGTCAATGCTAATCCCTCACCGCTCTCTGGCAGCTGATACCTTGTAAGCTCTGGAGACAAATGCGGCGTGTACGGAGCGTCCATCCAATTCAGGGATCCAATTTTCATTGTCAGCATAATGACATTTTGCAGATCCACCATGCGGATTTCAAATCTCTCCCCGGCTCTAAATTGCTCAATTTCTTTTTGCGCTGGATCCTGGAAAAAGACTATTAGGGTCCCACCCGCATCTGATAAATCAAACTTTACGCACTCATCGTGCCCTATAAAAGACTCTACTACCTGTCCAATTTTATATTCCGTCATCTTATTAATCCTCCTTTAATAATGGTACCGTAATGTCTCAATGATTGTACCCGCATCACTCTCGGTCAGGCATAAATATGCATCAGCCAATCTGCGTGTACGCTTAAAACCCTCTGCCAGTACTATGTTATCATCCTCATCATACGTTAAGCCAGAGGATTTTGCAAGAGCCTTTTTTTCGGCTTCTTCCATTGTTTTATATTTTGCAGTGATCTCCTGAATTTGTTTAATCTCTGAATCGTGTCTGCTGACGTACCTTGCCCGGAGTTTAGATGCATAATCAATCTGTTTATCCGATTTACCGGAAATTACGGGTAACTCATACTCCGCAGCTTTAGCGGCTTCCTGGGCTTCTTGATCTGCTCTGTAGCAGTCTATACACAGTGTGTAAGGCTCGACTGATTTTGCCCACTCTGCCCAATGATCTGCGTCCTTACCGCTGCGAAAATACTTAACTTTGTCGAAGTCACGCCCGCACTGCTCACATTTACACCTAATTGTTGCCTTTGCCATACTATCCCTCCTTAATCCATACAATCTTGCTCCCCCGGCGTAAAGCCGGGAAGACTGCCTTGCTCAATATCGTACCGTACAACACGCTCTAAGAGATACGGTACATATGCTCCCGGGTGCCGTTTTTCGGCGATCCAGTCTTGCAGCGTTCTGATTGGGATTTTATACGCCCGGGCAAAAGCCGCTTGAGATAACCCGGAAAGTTTTACGATCTCTTCTATCGTCATTCGGCATGTCCTCCGTTGCACCCTCTCCAGGTGTCTACTATCTGTCTCGGCGTATATTCTATCCCGCCGGGCATGGTGACACTGACAGCGCCGATCGCCTGCATTGATCTTAAGAGGTCATTGGCCTGATCCTTGGATATTGCTCGCCACATTCTTCTTGTGGCCTCTCTCGTCAGGATGATCCGGCAATCTTCGATGGCCCGCTCTTCGTCGATTTGTTCGTCGTCACGCAGCCCAAGTTCCTCATTCACTTTATTCCGGGCTGCAATGTTGTTTACACAATGCTGGGCAACCGCATAGTATTCGTCGTTAGTTAGCTTAGATACTATAAATTCCCATCTTTCTGGGTTTTGGATAACTATTTGCCCTATTAACTCTTTTGCAGTCATTTCTGTTACCTCCGTTGTTTTATTTGTTAGAATTAGTATAACACGCAATGCGTGGTATGTCAACAAGAAAAACTTATTTTATTTGGAGAATTATGATACAACAAAAGAGAGCACCGAAGTGCCCCCTTAATCGTTAATATCCTTATCCAATCACATCATCCAACAGTGCCTGGAATGCATCTTCCTGCTCCTGTTCTTCCTTGCTCAATTTCTTCCTGATCAGCACCAGATCCTTGTGCTTATTCAGGAACTCCCGCTCATGTTTTTCCAGCTTCTTTCCTTTATTCAGTTTATTGCGGATCCCCACCACATAGGAAAATGTACCTTCCCCCACCTCATTAAAGTATCCCAGGAACGTCCACCAGTGCAGATACTCCACTTCCCGGACTTCTTTTTTTGCCACATTATTGACGGCGGAGAAAATCATCTGCTCATCCTGCAGCCAATCGTATGTAGGAAGCTCTCTTTTATCCTCTCCTCTATCCTGTTTTCCGGCCGAAATAAACCAGAGAATCTGCTTTACCGCTTCGTTTACATCAAAACCGTTCTGGATTGCCTTTTCCACATCTTCTGCGCCGGAGAAATCCGCAAAAATCAAATAGATTGCCACAATCCACTTCTCGGACATCTCCAGTTCCGGATCATCGAATGCCATAAAAGCCTGCAGAACATTGCGGTAATCAGCCCGGATGGGATAATCGTGTTCGCCTACGGTAAGGCTTTCCGGAAGTGATCCGATCATTACTTACCACCCGGCCTTTTATGATCCTGCGGCTGATACTTTGCCATACGCTCCTTGCTTTTCTTTCTCCGCTCTTCCATCTTGCGGTTAAAGATCTTTTCCATCTCCGGGGTGATCTGCTCAAAGAAATCAATAAAGCATTCTGCGCCCGGCAGGAATGAGGGAATCTCCTCATAAACATTGCGGAAATACTTCCCGATGGTCCCCTCTCCGAAAATGCTATCTACAATCAGCACGGCCTCTTCCGAAAACCTGACATTGACCTTTGACATTGCCATAGTCTTTTCCATAACCGCAGCAAAGTCAGTCTGATCAGCGTATTTCTTCTCAATCTCCTCCAACTTCTTGGGAATTTCCTCCCCCAGATCTGCGATCCTCTTATATCCGGCCACGAAGCGGTTAAACAGTGTAGAGTCATCCGGGGAAATAGCGGTATAATCACCCTTGTCGTTCAGCTCTACCTTAATCAGTTTTGCATCATTTTTCTGTAATTTAATCTTTTCCATACTTAATATCCTTTCACTAATGGGGCAGCCGTGAAAGGTAAGCTGCCCCATATATTAAGATTTTACTTAATACCTTAGTCTCCGGTCTGGCCAGATGACTGTGTTCCTGCCGTGAACGTGGGCACCTTATTGGTAACGGATACGGTGCCCTGTGTCCTGGAACCATCCTCATAAATGGTAAACGGGATCCCATAGCCGGAAGTGGATCCGCCGTCATTGTCCACAACCACCTTGACGGGAACCTGAAAGCCTGTACCGCTCAGTGTGGTTGCCGCAGAATTTTTCACCTCATCTGTAAGCATTGCCACAAGCAATGTAGCAGAAGTGCTCTCGTCATCTGTTGCCAGAGTATCTACGATATGCTGCAGACTCTCATAAATGGAATCCTCGGTTCTTGCGATGTAACTATCATTGCTAAGTGACGGAGAATATCCATTGTGCGTGAAAGTGGTCTCCCCCTGCACGTTCTTGGTCTGCTCGGTGTCAGGATTCAGGTCGATTGACAGATCATCCGTATCTTTGCCCAGGCATGTCCAATTTTCCCCATCAAAAGACAGCCAGAAAGCCCTGCAGCCTCTTAAAATTTTTGACATAAAATTACCTCCTACCTATAATTTTTTGAGTGTTTAGGTCAGCGACACGCTCCTTATTGCGTGCCGGTGTTGCCGTTACTCTGCTTCGTACTCCATAACTGCGTCAGCGGCAAAGGTAATGCTTTTATCCTCGCCGGAAACATCTTTATAAGCCACGCTGTTGGATGCGGTTATTTTGGTGATCACCCTGTTGCCGGATAGGGCCGGAAGTTCGTTGACCTTTTCCAGCCACTCCATAATCTGATCCACAACCGATTGACTGTTGATACGGTCTCCGTTACCGGCCGGAAAACTCTTATATGCCACCTGGAACTTTACCTGAGCCGTAAAGCCGCCCAGGACATTCTTCTTGAGATATTTTGCCCCAGGAAGAGTGTATACACCGATAGATTCGGCCGTCCCGATGTTCTGATATTGCGGTGTAATCCCCTCCGGTATATAAGGGCACTCCGCAATCAGATTCAGCAGCATTTCCCCTATGGTGTTGTATTCCGTTATGCTTAAAAGTTCTACTGTCTCACTCATGCGCCGCTCACCTCGAACCTCGGAATCAGGTTATAAACATCAGCTGTTTTCAGCGTGTAAGTATAGCCATACTTATTGCGGATAAACTGGTAAAAGCCTCCTTTATAGTCGGCACTGTTTACCAGCCCCGCAGGCAGATCAATGTTTATTCCCAGTTCCCCTTTCTTCACGATCACAAAGAAATTGCTGCTTTCCGGGTCTAATGTGAAATATTCCAGCTTTTCCTCATCCGTTAAGGCAATCCATTCCTGCGGGGCCTTGTAAGGCCTAGGAAGAGTACCATTGTTTGGTATCTTCACAAGGCAGGAATCTGCATTTTCCATGCCACTCTCACGGATATTTGCGCCCTTGGTCAATTCCACCCGAACGTTATCAAACCGGGTTCCGACATAGTATTCCGTTTCCATTAGGCCATTGGCATATCGGTTATAGACTACCACACTGTCCACATATCCTATCCCATAACACTCACCCTCTTTCTCTCCGCAAAACGATCGCTGAACGGGGGGATATGTACAATATTTCCCTCACATTCCTCCGGCACTTTTCCGTAAAAGAGGATTGTCTCCGGCCGCAAGCGTTCCAGCATTGCATTGTACCCTGCCAGAAACAACGTTTTCTTTTCCTTGCTGTTCGCTGCACCCACGGAAGATACCGCAACACAACCGTGTGTAGCTTCTCCATCAAAGCACCAATCGAAGCTATCCGGTGTGCTCCAGGAGATTGTCGGTATAACCTTGATCCCCGCTTCCTGCAGATATGCACCTACCCAATGCTTGCGGTAGTGGTTATAGATCTGAATGGCCCTCGGAAAATCCGTGTACGTTGAGAAATCCGGTGTCATAACATATTGAAACTGCGAGAGCATATCCACATAGCAGTCTATGTTCGTCCACAGGCGATTAAACTGGTAATCGTCTATGAAAAAATGAACACCTTTATTTTCTCTGTCCTTGCAGGATTTTGCATAATTGAACGGGATAAACTCACAATTCCCCTCGTAAGTTGCAGGATAAATCTGAGGTATTCCGAAATTGCCAGCACCATCAAATATGCGTTTTTGGAGATTCTCATACTGTTTTGCTTGCCTGTAAATCATCTAAAAGATATACTCCTTTGCTTCGTTAATGTTTTCCACTGTTCAAGCATTTCCTCGTAATTTGATGCTGCATTTTTAAGGCTTTTGCTCTTTTTCTCAGCCAATGTGCGAACAGCAGTTACATCCCCATGGTGATATGATACCACCTCGATCGTCTGTTTGATTGCCTTATCAGGTATCGTAATCTGCGTTGGTTCCCATTGATTATAAAACCGGACGGACACCCTGTCATCGCCATTTTCCAGAACTGCCTCTTGAAGTTGCAAAGCGTTTCCATTGTGGGTAAAAATTGGTTGCTTTACCTCTAAATGAGCATCCATTAGTACTTTCAGCATCCCTTCCTGATTATTTCTTTTTAAATTATCAAGAAAATGCTGAATACTCATTCTATGCCCTGTTGGCTCAGCTATCAAACCACTGCTTCCACCTCTACCTCCCATTTCGCAACACCGCCTTTCTTGGATATGGAATACCGGCATACAACAAATTTACTCCGTTTGCATCCGGCACCCCAGACAGATATTCTTTCACCGTATTAGAGTACAGTTTATCCTGCGCCGCTTTGTCGGAAAGCACCGCATCAATGAGAGTACTGCCGCTCTCTGCTTTTGCGGTGTAGGATATGGATTCGCTGCCAGAGGAAACGCTTGCAACGGCTTTCCCCCTGACAGATCCAGTGGCCTCGTCTACGACATAACCCTGCCCGGCGGTGATTCTCTTGTTTGCTGCTTCAATGGCCGAAGCGATCTCAACCAGCTTGCACACACACCGCTTAACCGCTTCTGCATCACCCTCATCAATGGGAAATGCAAATTTCAGCTTCCCGAATGTGATATTATCCACTCGCTTACATGCCTCCCAGGACAGACGGTTAAAATCGGATTCCGGGATGGCATCCTCGCCGTATAAAGCTTTATAAAATTCATAGTCAACGTAAGATGCCATTCCCCTGCCTCCTCTTACTCTTTTTTCCGTCTCTTGCCTGTTGTTACCGACTTATCGGCATTAACCGTGGCGGCTTCATCTTTATGCCCCTGTTTCTTCCACTGCTCTGTTACAAGTGGATTGGAACTCTCAAGGATCGTGCCTCCTGATGTCTTGATCTTCATTTATTCACCTACTTCTCCTGTGCCGGTCTAAGAGTTGGATGCTGCCGCACTCTCCTTGTAAAAGATAAGATCCGGCATAACGGCCTTTGTGCCGCAATGATAGAACAGCTCTACGCCATAGGCATTAGAAAGCGGAATCTTCTCTGCGGTATACTGGTCAGACATTACAGGCTGTGCGATTGCACCGTCCACCATAATCTCATAATCCACACCATCCGGCAGATGAACGCTGGAAAAAGTCTTAACACCGTGATACTCATAAAACTCTTCGGAGGATGAATCAACATTTGCCCTGGATACCTTATCCAGATAAGTACGAATTTTGCCGTAGTATGCCGTAGAGCATACCAGATTGATCATACTGCGGGGTACACCGTCAACAAAATCGTTCTTAGTGTTCTCGCAAACCTGAATGGCCTCCTCGATCTCATCAGGAACATCTGTAGAAACCGGGGTGATCTTAGTTCCTGCCTTTTTTGCTTCGGCGAAAAAGGCGGTGTCCAGCTCTGCTGCCATTCTCTGTACATGATTATTGGCCCTTTTAGCCAGGATACCGTCAACGCCATACAGGGAGACGTCTTTCTGCTCCAGTTCTTCTACGATTTCCTTATCCTGATCAATAGGGATGGTAACGGGCTTTGCCTTTACTGCATCTCCCTTTCCTGCGGCTCTTGCGGTGCCATAGTCCTTGCTTGCGGCATTTACAAATCTCTTCGCCTCCACGCTACCGGCTTCAGGATTGCCGGACAGATCTGTGTTCTTCATTCTGGCAGACACCAGCTGCTTGTTTACATTCTCGATCACCTTGCCATACAATTCAGCAAGGTACTCCTTACCGGTAGATTCCAGTAAGATGTTAAGTGACTCAATTCTTGCCATATTTCTTCCTTTCTACCCATAGTTTTTAGGGTTAGGGGCATTGAATCAACAACGCCCGTGATTGATTTACCAGATCTTAGGAACCGGTTTAGGCTCGCCTTTCTGTTCCGTCTTGGGCTCCGCCTTATCCGTAAACTTAGGAGCCACGCCTGCCGCCGTAGATTTCTTCTCTTCTTCTGCCTTTTCTTCCGCCGTCTGGTAGAAATGATCTTTTTCATTTTCTTTGGCCAGATAATCAGATAAACCCAGAAAAGATCCATCTTTCCACTTAAGGCCATCCTCACCCATGATATCCGCCATGAGGGACTTTCGGGTGCGTTCGGACTTGATCCCCAGCTTGTCAAACTCGGCATTCAGGAAATCTTTCTGATCCCGGGCTGTGATCTGCTGCTGCGCCTTTGCTTCCACATCTGCAATCTGCCGCTTGTAGCCCTCGATTTCCTCCGAAATCTTTCCCGGATCAATGCCCTTGAACTTCTCCAGAGTGGAATTGGCTGTCTGCAGCTGCTCCTTGTAAGAATCCCGATCCGCTTCTGCAGTTTCGGTCTTCTTGACCTGCTTGTTGTAGTCCGCAACCGGCTTATAATTCTCTGCTACTGCGCCATTAATGGCCTGCAACTGCTCCGCTGTGACCTCGATTCCTGCATCCTTTAAGATCTGCTCAATGTTTTTCATGTGCTGTGTCCTCCTTACATGTTTTTATACCGGGCTGTCCCCGGTGTGTGAGTAAGCGTGTATACTGCGCCCAGTAATGCATCCGTGCGGAATCGAACCGCCATAACCCGCCAGGGGAATTCCCTGTTTCCATTGCGGACGGATGCGCCTTTTGAAAGGAGATATATAAATGGTATAGTCAGTAAGCAAATAAAAAAGGCCAGAAAGCCGCATCTCTGCAACTTATCTGGCTCTGCGTTTCACGTCTGGCTCAAACTGTATTCATTTGTTCACTCTTCTGGGCCCTACCGCCTTTAATATCCATCACCGTTTCGCATTTACACACCCGGCACAACACCGGGAGGTTTCTTGCTTCTGTGTCCGGCCGGATCTTCGTCCGGGTCTTGTGGCGGCATATTGGGCAAAGGATAAATTTTTCTTCCATAGTAACCTCACAATAGACCTAATTCCGCAAATAAATGGAACATTTTGGGGGATTGAATTGCAAACCAATCCGTAATCTCTTCTGATTGTCCCCAAGCCTCTACGTTACCGCTGTTATTCCAAAGGCCGGACTCATACAAAAAGCCGTGGGTGATTTCATGTCGAAGTACCTTTTTTGTGTATGATTCCAGATCTTCAACCGTTCTTTCATCTTCTTCAAAGATTCCGATTACAATTTTTTTAACCGTACAATCAATATATCCATCTGCTGTCTTTAACTTGGGATCTATATTTTCTCTTCTGAATAAGATCTGATACTCAGTCCCCAGAATGTTCGCTTTGCAATCCTGCATTGGTCTTCTCCTTTAAGTTGCGGCGGTAGGATTCGAACCCACGTCCTCCAGGGCATGAGCCTGGTGAGCTGCCGAACTGCTCTACGCCGCATTATCCGTTTCTTTTTTTATTGTACATCATATTTGCAGATAATTTGTACCATCTTTTAAGTCAAAAAAAGAACGCCCTATGCAGAGCATTCCTTTTAGAATTTTTTACGTTAAACAAGAAGATATTTGGTGGGTGTGCCCTTTCCCACATTTCTTTTGACCCAAAGGGTGCGTAGCAGCACAGTCTCTACTTCAAATATCTTCCTGTTTATTGTATGTATATTATACAACGCCTATTCTTTTTTGTAAAGCAATTTGTTCTTTTCGATCAATTTTCTTAGGTTGCTCTCACGAAGTCTGTAAAACGTCATAACCGAATTTTTTAATCCCTCCTTGTCAGTTTCAAGTGCAACACGCAC